>JAGWIH010000289.1 GCA_028866355.1 Alphaproteobacteria bacterium | reverse complement strand
GATCTTCCGCGGCGCGGTGCAGGGCGGCCTCACGGTGCCGATGGGCAGCACCGGCGGCAACATGACCTACGCGCAGATGCATCGCTTCGCGGCGTTCCTGCCGCACGAGCTTTATCTGCCGTCGTCGGTGTGGGCGGTGCACGGCGATCCGCGCGTCAAGCTCGATCCGGCCGTAGCGAAAAAGCAGAAGGAATATTTCGCCGCCTTCGCCGCCGCGGGCGCAAAGCCGGACGAAGGCTCGATCCTCGGCTGGGATCCGGCGACCATCGTCGTCGATGCGTTGCGCACGCTGCCGGCGAACGCCACGGCGCAACAACTGCGCGACTACCTGCTCAAGGTGAAGGGCATCGCCGGCGTCAACGGCGTCTACGATTTCGCCGCGGCACCGCAGCGCGGCCTGACGCTCGACAACATCATCGTCTCGGTGTGGGACGCCAAGGCCGATACCTGGCGCGTTGTGGCTTCACCCACGGGCGTTCCGCTCAAGTAGCCAATGGCTGAACGCGTATCGCCTGCGAAAAAGCACCCCCTCACCCAGCTTGAGGTAAGGCGCCGCTGCGCGTCGCCAACCTCAAGCAACCCTCTCCCCCTGCAAGGGGGAGAGGGAAGGGTGAGGGGGTGATCGCGCGGGGATCGTTCTCAATCGTGACCCTCTTGCGTCTCTGTCGCGTGGACGAAATTGCCGACGACGTGCCGCTGCGCGTCGAAGCGGCCGGCGCGGTTTATGCCGTGGCGAAATCGGCCGGCGCCGTCTTCGTGCTCGCCGACCAATGCACGCATGGGCCCGGCAAACTGTCGGAAGGCACGGTGCTCGGCAGCGAGCTTGAATGTCCGTTCCACCAGGGCCGTTTTGACCTGTGCACCGGCCGCCCGACTTATCCGCCCTGCACCGAAGCGGTGCGGACCTGGACAGCGACCGTGAAAGCGGGCGAAATATTCATCGACCCCGACGAGCCCGCTAAGGCTGGTTGAAGGAGCCGCGATGAAACGCATCGCCATCAGCATGGGCGATCCGGCCGGCATCGGCCCCGAGATCGCGTTGAAGGCGGCGCTCGATCCGCGCGTGACGCGCCAATGCCGGCCGCTGCTGGTCGGCGATCCCACGGTGCTGGCGATCCACGCCAAGGCGGCGGGCCTGTCGCCGCGGGTCAAATCCTTCGCCAACGCCGCGTCGGTCGATTGGAGCGGCGACGAGGTGCGGCTTTTGTCGCTCGACCTGCTGCACGGCGGCACGGTCGCGCTCGGCACCGTCAGCGCGGCGCACGGCCGCGCGTCGCTGGCCTCGGCCAAGGCGGCGATCGACGCCGCGCTGGCCGGCGCGGTCGATGCCGTCATCGCCGCGCCGCAGACCGAAGGCGCGATCAAGGCCGCGGGCGTCGAATTCGACGGCTACCCGAGCTTCGTCGCGCGTTGCACCGGCACGCCCGTCGACGATGCGTTCCTGATGATCTGCTTCGACGACAAGCGCATCGCGCACGTCACGCTGCACGTCGGCCTGGCGCGCGCGATATCGCTGGTCACCAAGGATCGCGTCGGCCGCGCGCTTGCCGCGGTCGATCGCGCGCTCCGGCAAATCGGCATCGCGCGCCCGAAGATCGCCGTGTCGGGTCTCAATCCACATGCCGGCGAGGGCGGTCTCTTCGGCCAGGAGGAGATCGACATCATCGTGCCGGCGATCGCCGCTGCCAAGGCGTCGGGCATCGCCGCCGAAGGACCGTTTCCCGCCGATCTGATGTTCCATCGCACCGGTTACGACGCGTTCCTGGTGATGATCCACGACCAAGGCCACATCGTCGCCAAGTTGCTCGGCCGCAACCGCGCCGCCGGTCTCACCATCGGCACGCCGGTGCTGTTCTCGTCGGTGGCGCACGGCTCGGCGCTCGACATCGCCGGTCAGGGCAAAGCGAGCCACGCGGCGATCGTCGAAGCGGTCGAGCGTCTCGTCGGCAGCACGCAGGCGAAAGCGGCGTAACACGACTCGCAATTCAAACGCTTCGACTCGGCGATTGATCGTCTTTCGCTGGCCTGAACGCGTGTGCGTTCTGTTATAATCGCGCCGTGACTTTTTATTTTTTTGGAGGAAATGCGTGGCTAGACGAGCGAAACGTAAGACGAAGTCGAGCAAAACGATCCGCGCCAACAAGCGCAAGGGCAAGGCGAAAGCGAAGCGCCGCAATCAGCGCCGCCGCGCCACGCGCCGTTAGCGCGGACGCCACCGGGGAAGGACGCGGACACCGTTCGCGTCCTTCGCCGTTTCCGGCGATGGCTTTGTTGCCGTCCAGCCATGTCCGTGACGCAGTTGCCGCCAAGCTTGTCACCACCTACATAGGCGCCCATGGCGCGTTCGCTTCCCACGCTCTTCGTCTCGCACGGTTCGCCGATGCTGGCGGTCGATCCCGGCGCTACCGGCGAATTCTGGAAAAAGCTCGGTCGCGAGCTGCCGCGGCCGAATGCCGTGCTGGCGGTTTCGGCGCATTGGACGACGCGCGAGCCGACGGTCAACGCGCCGCCGACCAACGAAACCATCCACGATTTCTACGGCTTTCCCGAAGCGCTCTATCGCATCCGGTATGACGCGCCGGGTGCGCCGGCGCTCGCCGATCGCGTGGTTTCGCTGCTCGAGGCCGTGTCGATTCCGGTGCAGATCGATGCCCAGCGGGGCCTCGATCACGGCGCCTGGGTCCCGTTGCAGAACATGTATCCCGATGCCGACGTGCCGGTGGCTCAGTTTTCGGTCCAGCCGCAGCGCGACGCGCGCTGGCACGCGCGCTTGGGTCAAGCCTTACGGCCGTTGAAGGACGAAGGCGTGCTGGTGCTGGCGACCGGCGGCGCGGTGCACAATCTGCGCGAGATGGCGCGCGATGGCGGGCCGACGCCCGCGTGGGCCAAGAACTTCGACGATTGGCTCGCCACGACGCTCGCCGCCGGCAAGGAAAAGGATTTTCTCGATTGGGAAACCGCCGCGCCCGAAGCCCGGCGCGCGCAGCCGACGCCCGAACATTTCCTGCCGATCTTCGTCGCCTATGGCGCCGCCGGCGACCATCCGAAGGCGACGCG
>JAGWIH010000288.1 GCA_028866355.1 Alphaproteobacteria bacterium | reverse complement strand
ATCGTGTCGCGCGGCGGCTCGATCATGGCCAAGTGGTGCCTGGCGCACCATCAGGAGAATTTCCTCTACACGCGCTTCGCGGAAATCTGCGAGATCATGCGCGCCTACGACGTCAGCTTCTCGCTCGGCGACGGTCTGCGGCCGGGCTCGACCGCCGACGCCAACGACGAGGCGCAATTCGCCGAGCTGAAGACGCTTGGCGAGCTGACCCAGATCGCCTGGAAGCACGACGTCCAGGTGATGATCGAAGGGCCGGGTCATGTGCCGATGCACATGATCAAGGAGAACATGGACCTCCAGCTCGAGCATTGCGGCGAGGCGCCGTTCTATACGCTGGGGCCCTTGGTCACGGATATTGCGCCGGGCTACGACCACATCACCTCGGCGGTCGGTGCGGCGATGATCGGCTGGTTCGGCACCGCGATGCTCTGCTACGTCACGCCGAAGGAGCATCTGGGCTTGCCGGATCGCGACGACGTCAAAGCCGGCGTCATCGCCTACAAGATCGCGGCGCATGCCGCCGACATGGCGAAAGGCCATCCGGGATCGCGCGAACGCGACGATGCGCTGTCGCGCGCGCGCTTCGAGTTCCGCTGGCGCGACCAGTTCAACCTGTCGCTCGACCCCGAAACGGCGGAAAAGTTTCACGATCAGACCTTGCCGGCCGACGGCGCCAAGCTGGCGCATTTCTGTTCGATGTGCGGGCCGAAATTCTGTTCGATGAAGATTTCGCAAGAGGTTCGCGACTACGCGGAAAAAGGCATGGCCGAAAAATCGGCCGATTTCCGCAAGGCGGGCGGCGAGATCTACAAGGTGCTTGAAGGCAAGGCAGCCGCCATCGACCCGTGAGCGTCACACCGGCCAAGACCCCGTCCGGCGTCAAGCCGAACCGCCTCTATCCCGACCGTCCGATCGTCGGCTGCCTCGCCGTCGTCCGCCGCGACGGACGCGCGCTGCTGGCGCAACGCTCGCTGCCGCCGGGCGTCGGCAAATGGGGCTTTCCGGGCGGCGCGCAGGAGTTGGGCGAAACCGTGTTCGAATGCGCGCGGCGCGAATTGTTGGAGGAAACCGGGATCGTCGCCGAGCCGACGGAGGTTCTGACCGTGGTCGAGGCGATTCGCCAGGACGAAGCCGGCAAGGTCATGACGCATTTCACGCTGGTGTGCGTCGCGCTCGAATGGCGTTCCGGCGAGGGCAAGCCGCTGCACGACGCGTCGCAAGTCAAATGGCTGACGCGCGACGAGGCAAGGCGCCTGGAAACCTTTCCGGACACCGTGCCGATCATGGACTTGGCGTTTGGCTGAGACGTATTGGAGATAATCGCTAGAGGAGGGATTGATGCGGAAATTGATGATTGCCGGCCTCGTGCTGGTCGCGCTCGGTATCGTGGCGTTGGCGGTGAACGTCATTCCCGTCCACCATCAGGAGCAGGTCGCGAAGATCGGCGCGCTGACGGTGAACTCCGACAAGGAAACCGACTATATCATTCCGAACTATGTCGGCATCGGCGCCATCGTCGTCGGCGTCGTGCTGGTCGTGCTCGGCACGCGGCGTGCCTGAACTTCCTTTGCACGGGTTGGGAAACCGGCCGTGACGGCGTCGTCTTCCGTCGACACGCGTGCCGTCGGCGTCGCCGGCTCGGTCGCCGAATTGCAGCATGCCGTGGCGGCGTGGCGCGCTGCGCGTGCAACCGTCGCCTTGGTGCCGACGATGGGCGCGCTGCATGCGGGCCATCTGGCGCTGGTGGCGCGCGCCAAGGCGTTGGCGCCGCGCGTCGTCGCCAGCATCTTCGTCAATCCGACGCAATTCGGCCCCAACGAGGATCTGTCGCGTTATCCGCGCGACATTGACGGCGATCGTCGCAAGCTGGCGACGGCCGGCTGCGACCTGGCGTTCATTCCGGCGGTCGCCGAGATGTATCCGGAAGGCGCGGTCGCGCGCGTCGATCCGGGGTCGTTGGGCACCATCCTCGAAGGCGAATTCCGGCCGGGGCACTTTTCCGGTGTTGCAACCATCGTTGCGAAGCTGCTGCGGCAAGCCGCGCCCGACGTCGCGGTTTTCGGCGAAAAGGATTTTCAGCAGCTCCTGGTCATCCGCCGCGTCGTGCGCGATCTCGACATCCCGGTCCGCATCGAGGCCGTGCCGACGGTGCGCGAAAGCGACGGTCTCGCGCTGTCGTCGCGCAACGCCTATCTCTCGGCCGACGAACGCGCGCGCGCGCCGCTGCTGCATCGGACGCTGCGCGACGTGGCGCGCGATTTCGCCGGCGGCGATGCGGCGGCGCCGGACCGCGGCATCGCGGCCCTGCTCGCCGGCGGCTTCGCCAAGGTCGATTATCTCGCGGTGCGCGACGCCGAGACGCTCGAGCCGCCGCGCCCGGGGCGGCCGGCGCGCGTGTTGGCGGCCGCGTGGCTCGGCCGCACGCGGCTGATCGACAACGTCGCGCTGGCGCCATGACCGACAAGGCCGACGGCACGCCCGCCCTGATTCTCGACCGCGACGGCGTCATCAACCAGGAAGTCGGGTTTCTCTGGCAGGTGGAACGTTGTCGTTTCGTCGACGGCATTTTCGACCTGGCGCGGTATTTCGTCTCGCGCGGGCACCTGATCGTCGTCGCCACCAACCAGTCGGGCATCGGCCGCGGCTTGTTCACTGAAGCCGATTTCCGCACGCTGATGGATTACATCGCGGCCGAGTTCCGCCGCCACGGCGCGCCGATCGCCGCGATCTACCATGCGCCCGAGCATCCGATCGAAGGCGTCGGCCGCTATCGCCGCGACAGTCCCTGGCGCAAGCCGCATCCCGGCATGATTCTGGCCGCCCAACGGGACCTTGGGCTCGATCTCGCGCGTTCGTGGGGCATCGGCGACGATATGCGCGACATCGTCGCTTGCCGCGACGGCGGCGTGGCGACGCTGGTATTATTGGACGATTCGGCCAAGGCGCCGGCCAAGAAGGATGGCGTTTGGATCGTGCCGCGGCTCGCCGACGTGCTGGCGCTGGCGGAGGGGGAGAAGGCGCGTTGAAGGTTCTGGTTTCCGGCGGCGCCGGCTTCATCGGCACTTCGGTCGTGCG
>JAGWIH010000287.1 GCA_028866355.1 Alphaproteobacteria bacterium | reverse complement strand
TCCTCGCGCTTCAACCGGTCGAGACCGCGCAGGACGGTTTCGACGATCACCGGCGCCAGACCCTCGAGCGGTTCGTCCATCAGCAAGAGCGACGGGTTGCCCATGAGCGCGCGGCCGATCGCCAGCATCTGCTGTTCGCCGCCGGAAAGCTGGTTGCCGTGATTACGCCGCCGCTCGCCGAGCGACGGAAAGAAATCGTAGACCCGCTCGTGCGTCCAACGGCCCGGCCGGGACGCCACATCGAGATTTTCCTCGACCGTCAGCGAGCGGAAAACCTCGCGTTCCTGCGGTACAAAGCCGATACCGAGCCGGCACCGGCGATAGGTGGGCAGCGCCGAGACCTCGCGGCCGTTCAACTTGATCGAGCCGCCGCGCAAGGTGGTCTGCCCCATGACGGTCGCGAGCAACGTCGTCTTGCCGACGCCGTTGCGGCCGAGGACGGCGAGCGTTCCGGCCGCCGCCAGCTTCAGCGAGACGCCTTCCAGCACCACCGTGTCGCCGTAGCCGGCACGGACCGCGTCGAGCGCCAAACTGTCGCCGGACGCGCTCATGCGTGCGCCCGCTCGCCGAGATAGACCTGCCGGACACGCGCGTCGGCGGCGATCTCCTGTGGTGTGCCTTCGACCAGAATCTGCCCGGCGACCAGCACCGTGATCCGCCGCGCCAGGCGGAACACGAGATCCATGTCGTGCTCGATGATCAGCAGTGCGATGTCGGCCGGCAGCCGTTCGATGGTATCGACGATGGTACCCGATTCCGACGACGGCACGCCGGCCGCCGGTTCGTCCAACAGTAGCACCTTGGGGTTCAGACCGAGGGCAACGGCAATTTCCACAAGCCGCTGGCGGCCGTAGGCGAGCTCCTTGACCGGCCGCAACGCCTCATCGTGGAGCGCAAGCCGTTCGAGCAAAGCATAGGCTTCGTCGATGATGTGGCGGCGACTGCCGGCCGGGCGATGGATATCGCCGCCGCTGCCGAGCCGTTCGGACACCGCCAAGGTGACATTCTCCAGCACGGTCAACCCGCGGAACAGCGTCGTGATCTGGAACGTGCGGACGACACCGCGCTTGACGCGCTGCGCCTGCGACAAGGGCGTGATGTCCGATCCTTCGAGCAGAATACGGCCGTTATTGGGCTGTAGCACGCCGGTGACCAGGTTGACGAAGCTCGTCTTGCCGGCGCCGTTGGGGCCGATGAGCGCATGACGCGCGCCGCGCCCCAGGCGGAAATCGATATTGTTGGCGACCGCCAGCGCGCCGAAGCTCTTGCACAGGCCGCTTGTTTCGAGCGCCGGCGCCGTGGCGTCGCTCATCGCCGCCGTCCGAACAGCGCGCCGATGCGGTCGAATATCCCGAGCACGCCGCCGCGCGCAAACATCACCATCAACACCAGCAGCAGGCCGATCCAGAAATACCAATAGACCGGATCGATCGCGGCAAAGCGATCCTGCGCGATCATGTAAAGCGGTACGCCGATGAACGCGCCGTAGAGACGGCCGATGCCGCCGAGCAGCAGCATGATGAGGACGTTGCCGGAGCGCTCGAACCCGAGCGAGTCGGTGGCGACGAATTGCGTCGTCTGCGCCACCAGCGCGCCGGAGACGCCGGCCATCGCCGCCGAAATGGTGTAAGCGACGAGGCGGCGCCTGAAGACCGGCGAGCCGATCGCATGCATGCGCGCCTCGTTTTCGCGGATGCCGGTGAGCGACCGGCCGAACGGCGAATGAACGATGCGCCGCATGATGAACCAGCAAATGAAGAGCACGGCCAGGCAATAGAAGTAGGCCGTGTTGCCATAGAGGCCGAAATGAAAGAGGCCCAAGACCGGGCTGACATCCATCCCCTGGAGGCCATCGGCGCCGCCGGTGACGGAGTTCGCCTTATTGGCGGCCTCGTGCAGCATGACGGCGACCATCAGCGTCATCATCAACTGCGTCAGGCCGTTCGTGCGCAGCACCACGACGCCCGAGACCAAGCCGACTAGCGCCGCGGCAACGGCCGCAACCAGCAAGCCGATCACGGGCGCGCCCATGCCGTGCGCGGCCAGCAATCCCGCCGTATAGGCGCCGGTGCCGAAGAAAGCGGCTTGGCCAAGGGTGATGATACCGGCGTAGCCGAGCACGAGATCGACCGACAGCGCGAACAGGATGGTGGCGAGAATCTGCGCCCCGAGCGCCAGGTAATCCGGAAACGCGAAATAGGCCGCCAATGCCACCAGCCACGGCAACAGCTCGAACCAGCGGTAGCGATGTCGGCGGGCGAAGGTTTCGGCCGCCCCGGCGACGATCCGTTCGGCGACCGCGGTCATTATGACGGCCCGACCAGGCCACGCGGCCGCCACATCAGCAGCACCAGCGTCAGCGCGTAGATGAAAAACGACCCGATTTCGGGCAGCAGATATTTAAACGCGGTATCGGCGACGCCGAGCAGCAGCGCCGCAAAAAACGGCCCGCGGATCGATCCGAGGCCGCCGACCGAGACGACGATCAGGAAATAGACCAGATAGTCGGTGGCATAGCCCGGATAGATCGGCAGCAGCTCGGCGCCGAGGCCGCCGCCCAGCGCCGCGAGGCCGCTACCGAGCGCGAAGGTAACCGTGAACAAGCCCGACGTATTGATGCCGACCGCTTGCGCCATCTTGAGATTGTCGACCGCAGCGCGGATCTTGGCGCCAAAGCGCGTGCGGTCGAGCGCCAGCCACAATCCGGTGACCAGAATCGCGCCGCAGCCGATGAGAAACGTGCGATAGGCGGGAAATTCGCGAAAGCCGAGATCGACCTGGCCACGCAGTTCCGCCGGCGGCTGAAAAAGCTGCGCGAGCGGCCCCCAGAAATACTTGGCGACCGCCACCGACATGAACACCAGGCCGATGGTCAGCAGCACCTGGTCGAGCTCGTCGCCGCCGTAGAGCCGGCGGTAAAGCACGCGCTCGAACACGACACTGAGCGCCGCGACGATCACCACGGCGCAGATGAGCGACGCCCAGAACGGCATGCCGTAATCGTTCATCAGCGTCGTCACGGCGTAGCCGCCGAACATGGCGAAGACGCCGTGCGCCAGGTTGACGAACCCCATCAGGCC
>JAGWIH010000286.1 GCA_028866355.1 Alphaproteobacteria bacterium | reverse complement strand
CGATGGGCGATCTCGCCGGCAGCCTGGGCTATCGGCTGCAGCGGCCGATGGTGCAGACCGAGGGCCTGGTCGAAGGGCCGGAATATCTGCGCCGGCTGCGGCAATTGGGCGGCTGGGAAATCTATTTCGCCGAGCGCGGCGTCACCGACATCGCGGCCGCGGATTATCAGTTGCTGCCCTGCGATGACGGCGCACCGAATTGTCACATGGTGGTCGAACCCAAGGTCGGCGACGGGCCGAAAGTGCGCATTCGCGTGCTCGATTCCGACGTCGTGTTCCACGACCGCGATCTGACGGTGTGGCGCTACCGGCCGGGGATTCAATTCGCCGCGCATTGATTCGCCGCGCGCTCGACCGCGCGCGGTATCGGCCCTATAATTCCCGCATGCGCCGCATCGTTATGTGGGTCGGGGGTCTGGCGGTTCTGCTCGCCGCGGCGTACACCGGCTATTGGTATTACCTCGTCGGAACCATCCAAAAAGAAATGGGGCCGTGGACCGAGGCGCAGCGCGCCCACGGCCTCGATATCAAATGGCAGGACGTGAAACTCGGCGGCTTTCCGTTCGCCGTGCGCCTGCACTTCCATGGGTTCGGCGTCGCCGCGGTCAAGCCGATGCCGTATCAAATGAACGCCGCCGACATTGCCTTCTGGTCGGCGCCGTGGGATTTGCGGCACTGGCATTTCAACGCGCCCGACGGCGCGCGGGTCGACGCGATCCTGCAATCGGCCGGATTCGACGCCAAGACGCTCAACGGCACGGTGTCGGTGCCGCTCCAGCCCGGCGGCAGCGCCGATATCACGGCAACTGGTCTCGCCGGCCGCGGCATTGCGCAAGGCTTGAGCGTCGATTCGGCGCACCTCGCGCTGAACCAACCCGATACACCGCCGCGGACCGACCACGATCCGGCGCTGCTGGTGAGCTTCGACGTGCAGGGCGCGCATCTGGCCGCCGCACCCGCGCCCTTCGGCACGACGATCCAGGACATTTCGGCAACCGCGACGGTCGACGGCACGATCGCGCCGGCGCCGCTGCCGCAGATGCTTGACGCCTGGCGCAAGAAAGGCGGCGCGATCGAATTGAGCCGCGCGCATCTGGCGTGGGACCGGCTCGACATCGACGCGCAGGGCACGCTGGCGCTCGACGACGATCTGCAGCCGCTGGCGGCGCTGACCGCGACGGTGCGCGGCCAGAACGAGATGATCGACGCGGCGGTGAGCGCCGGCGCATTGCCGGAAGCCAACGCCGGCATGGCGCGGATCGTGCTCAACATGATCGCGCAGCAGGGCGACGACGGCCGCAAGCAGATCCAGCTGCCGATCAGCGCGCAGAACCGCCGGCTCTATCTCGGCCCGGCGGCGATCGCGAAGATTCCGACCATCGATTGGCGGTAGGCGCGATCCCTCGATCGCAGCCGCGCGAGGACCGAACCGACCCAATAGACCGCCGATTGCAAAACCGGTAACATGGCGTCGTCGGGAAACGCAGACTCCCGGCCAATCCAAGACGGCTCGCCGTCCAAGTTCTGCTCACTGCTCGAATTTTTCGAGGGTTGAGCGCATGGATGGAAACGAAAGCCGGATATCTCCCGCGGAACTCTATGAATCACTCGGCACCGGCGCCGCGCCCGTGCTGATCGACGTCCGCCGGCCGGAGAATTACGACGCCGACGATGCCCTAATCGTCGGCGCCATCCGCCGCGTCCCCGACCGGGTCGCCGCGTGGTGTCTCGCGATCGGCAAGTGTCGTGCCATCGTCGTCTATGGTGTATCCGGCGGGCCGACGAGCCGCCGTGTCGCGGCGACTCTCGCGGCCGCGGGCCTGAGCGCGCGTTATGTCGAAGGCGGCATGGCGGCATGGCGCGAAAATCGACTGCCGACGCGCCGTCGCGTCGGAGCAGTGCCGGGCCGATGGATAACCCGCGAGCGGCCGACGATCGATCGCATCGCCTGTCCATGGCTGATTTCACGCTTCATCGATCCGGAGGCGGAATTCGTCTATGTCCCCGCCGCGTCGGTGACCGCCGCCGCCAAGGAGACCGGCGCTACGCCCTATGACATTCCGAATGTCGAGTTCGGGCACCACGGCGAGCATTGCAGCTTCGACGCGTTCATCGACGTTTACCGCATCGCCGACCGGGCGCTGGACCTTCTTGCGTCGGTGGTGCGCGGCGCCGACACCAACCGGCCGGATCTGACGCCGCAATCGCCCGGCCTTCTCGCCATCTCGCAGGGACTCAAACGGAATTTCGCCGACGACTACGCCATGCTGGCACAAGGTATGATCGTCTACGACGCCCTCTATTCCTGGTGCCGCTCGCAGGTCCGGCCGGGCGTGCCGTCATGACGCACGTGATCGGCAATCCGAGGCGGCTCCATCGACTGCGGGAACTGGTCACCTATTTCCTTCGCTTGGGCGCTCTCGGCTTCGGCGGGCCGGTTGCGCTGGTCGGCCAGATGGAGCGAGAGCTCGTCCAGCAGCGCGAATGGCTATCAAAGGGCGAAATGCGCGACGCTATTGCCATCGCTCAATCGCTGCCCGGTCCGCTCGCGATCCAGGTCGGAATCTTCGTTTCGTATCTGCGGGCGGGATTCTGGGGCGCCTGGGTGGGCGGTTGGGCTTTCATCCTGCCGAATTTCTTCATCGTCGCCGCCCTGGGCGCGCTCTATGTCCATTTCGGCGGCTTGCGCTGGATCGCCGCGGTTTTTTACGGCGTCAGCCCGGCGGTGATCGCACTGATCCTGCATTCATGCTGGCGGCTCGCCAAGCTCGGCATGGAAGACCGCATTCAATGGTTGATCGCCGCCGCCTGTTTCGTCATCACCGTCGCTTTGCAGGCAGAAGTGGCGCTGCTGTTTATCGGCGCCGGCATCGTCGGACTCGGCTGGTACGGCACACTATTCCGGAAGGCCCCGCCGCCGGCCGCCGGCCCGGCGCTCGCGCTGTTGCCGCTCGCGGCAGCGCCGGCGACGACGACGTCGCTGCTTGGGCAGCTTTTTGTCTTCTTCCTCAAAGCCGGCAGCCTCACCTTCGGCAGCGGCTTGGTCATCGTGCCGTTTCTCGAAAAAGGCCTCGTGCAAC
>JAGWIH010000285.1 GCA_028866355.1 Alphaproteobacteria bacterium | reverse complement strand
GCGGTCCACGATCTGCACATCTGGCCGATGAGCACGACCGAAACGGCGCTGACCGTGCATCTGGTGATGCCAGAAGGTCATCCCGGCGACGCCGCCTTGTCCACGCTGATCGGCGAGCTCGACCGGCGTTTCGCCATCGGCCACGCCACCATCCAGATCGAAACCGGCGACGGTGAACTGGTTTGTCCGCTGGTGTCCGAGCGCGTCGTCTAGAGCACAAACAGCAGCAGCGCCAGCGACACGACGCCGAAGGTCCAGCAGTACCAGGCGAACGGGTCGAGCGCCTCGAAATCGTGCCGCTTGAAGTAGCGCATCAGGAACCAGACGCTCAAAAACGCGGTGACGCCGGCGACGATACCGGCGAGCCATGCCACCGGGCCGAAGCTACCCCCGGCGTGGAGCAACTTCGGCACCTCGAGCACGGCGGCGCCGGCGATCACCGGCGTCGCAATGAGGAAGGAAAAACGCGCCGAATCCTCGTGATGCAAGCCCGCCAAAAGGCCGCCGACCATGGTCGCGCCCGAGCGCGAAATTCCCGGAATCAGCGCCGTCGATTGCCACAGGCCGATATAGATTGCGTCGCGCCAGCGCATGCCTTCGATCTTGCGCACGCTGCGGCCGGCGCGGCGAAGGCGCTCGCCGAAGAACAGCAGGCCGCCGTTGACGATCAGGAACGCCGAGGCCACCACCGGCGTGCCGAACAGCGCGCGGAACAATTTCTCCAACGCAAAGCCCAGGATCACCGCCGGAATTGTCGCCACCACGATCAGCCCGAGCTCGCGGCGGCGGCGGCGGCGCTCGGCGCGCGGACCGAGGCCGAACAAAGCGAGCGCCAAGCCGATCCAATCGCGCCAGAAATAAGCCAGTAGCGCCGCCGCGGTGCCGATATGCAGCACCACCAGGAAGGGCAGGAAATCCGGCCCGCGCTGGTCGATGTTCCAGCCGAACAGATGCGGCAGCACCACCGCATGACCCAGGCTCGACACGGGAAACAGCTCGGTCAGGCCTTGCAACACGGCCATGACAAGGGCTTGCAGAAGGGTCATTGGAGCTCGCTCATTAGTTTTGCAGAGTCGGGAAGTTCGCAGGCACGCGGTGGCCGCGCGCCAGGATCAGGGTGCGCCAGCCGCCGACGTCGATTCGCGCCGCGAGGTGAAGCCCGGCCGCGCGGTGCGCCGTCAGCACCAGCGCTTCCTGGCGCGGCAGCAACCCGGCCAGCACCGCGATACCACGCGCCGCTAACGCGCGGCCGAGATCACGCGCCAGCAGCGCCAGCGGCCGCGCCAGGATGTTCGCCAGCACCAGATCGAAGGGCGTGCGGCGCGCGATTGGGCGCCGGCGATAATTGCCGGCGCGGACGGGCCGGACGCGGGTCGCGACGCCATTGCGCATGGCGTTGACGCCGGCGACGCGGACGGCTTCGGTCTCGATGTCGGCGGCCAAAATATGACGGCGGAAACGTTTGGCAGCGGCGATCGCCAGGATGCCGGTGCCGGTGCCCATATCGAGGACGCAGCGCGGCCGCGCCAGGCGCGACAACGCCAACAGGCACCCCTTGGTCGAGCCGTGCTCACCGGTGCCGAAAGCGGTCGCCGCGTCGATCAACAGCGGCACCGTACCAGCCGGCGCGCGGCCGGCGAAATTGCCGCCATGGACGAAAAAGCGGCCGACACGAAAGGGCACGAAGCTCGCCTGATTCTCACCGAGCCAGTCGCGCGCCGGCAGCCGTTCGACCGCCACCGAAGGCGCCTCGCCGCGGCCGTTCCATGCCAGCGCCAGCCGCGCGACGATGGCGCCATGCTCGGGCGGCGTCACCGCCAGACCTTCGACCCGCCAGGCGCCATCCGGCTGCTCGAAGGCGCTGATCGCCCCGCAAAGCCCGTCGAGCGCCGCCGCCGCGGCTTCGGCGCTTTCGACATCGCCGGCGTCGACGCTAACCCGCCAGAGCGCGCTGCCGCTCACGCCTTCTCCACGAAGCTGTCCATTACCATCTTGTCGCCGGCCTGATCGAATGCGATCGACAGCTTGCCGCCGTCGGCGGCGCGCACCGTGCCGAGACCGAATTTGCGGTGAAAGACGCGGTCGCCGGCCGCGAACTTGACGCCGGTCTTGGGCGGCGGTGGCGGAATATCGCGCCGTCCCTGCATCAACAGCCGCGCCAGCTCAGGCCGGCGGCGCAGCAGCGGCGTCGGCTGCCAATCCTCGTCGAGCCCGGCGGGCGTGAAACCGGCGGCGCGCGGCTGCAAACCGGGTTCGGCGTTCATTTCCGTGTGGTCCTGCGGCAGGTCGGCGATGAAGCGCGACGGCAGCGTCGTCTGCCACTGGCCGTGGATGCGCCGGTTGGCGGCATAAGCGACATAGGCGCGGCGGCGCGCGCGCGTCAGGCCGACATAGGCGAGCCGCCGCTCCTCCTCAAGGCCCTTCATGCCGTGCTCGTCGAGCGAGCGCTGATTCGGAAACAGGCCTTCCTCCCACCCGGGCAGGAACACGACGTCGAATTCGAGGCCCTTGGCACCGTGTAGCGTCATCAGGCTCACCATGTCGCCGCCGCTCTGCTCGGCGTTTTCCATCACCAGGCTGACGTGATCGAGGAAACCCCCGAGATTTTCGAACTCGTCCAAGGCGCCGACCAGTTCCTTGAGGTTCTCGAGCCGGCCGGGCGCGTCGGGCGATTTGTCCGCCTGCCACATCGCGGTGTAACCCGATTCGTCGAGCACAATCTGGACCAGTTCGGTATGCGGCATCGACGGGACCAGGCCGCGCCAACGCGCCACATCGGTGAGAAAGCCGCCGAGCGCCTTGCGCGCCGCCGGTTTGAGTTCGTCGGTCGCGATCAGCCGCGCCGCCGCGTCGCTCAGCGAAATCCGCTCGCTGCGCGCCAAGTGATGCAGCGCTTGCAGCGTCTGAGTGCCGATGCCGCGCCGCGGCGTGTTGACGACGCGCTCGAAGGCGAAATCGTCGGCCGGCTGATGCACGAGGCGTAGGTAGGCGAGCGCATCGCGGATTTCCTGGCGTTCATAAAAACGCGGGCCGCCAACGACACGATAGGCGAGACCCATCTGGATGAAGCGTTCCTCGAACTCGCGCGTCTGGAAGCCAGC
>JAGWIH010000019.1 GCA_028866355.1 Alphaproteobacteria bacterium | reverse complement strand
GCAGCGAAAGCGTGCCGCCGATCTCGCCGAAGCTTTGTGCGATCAGCGCGCGGCGTTCGCGTTCGGCTTCGACCACCCAGCCGGCGATGCGCTCGAACCGCGGCCACCAGAAGGCGTGCACGTTGGGACGCTGCAATGCCTCGCCGAAGCACTCCTGGCCGATCGCCAGCAGCTTGTCTTCGGCATCGTCAGGCAGCGCATCGGGAAAAGCCTGCAAGAACCTGTGCAACGCCGCGTGGACGAAAGTGCCGCGCTCCGCCGCGCCGGGATCGGCGTCGATCGGCTCGAGCGCCCGGAGGCGCAGCACGTGCTTGGCATAGATTGCATAGGGATCGCGCAGCCAGGTTTCGATTTCGGTAACCGAAAGCTGGCGTGGACGGGCTTTGACCGGCGGACGTGGCTCGGGCGGATCGACGCGCCGCGCCGACCCGGGATCGTCGAGCCGGGCCTGCCAGGCAAGCGGCGCGTTGTCATCGAGCTTGGCGTCGAGACCGGCAGCGCGCAGCGCGGTTTCGAGCCGCAGCAGCCAGCGCGACGGCACGGTCGGATTGCCTTCGACACGCGCCGCGCGCGTCAGAACCACTCTGCGGGCGCCGAGACATTGGACGAAATCGTGCGCGGCGCGCCCGGCGCGCAGCTCGGGCGGCGGCAGGCCGAAATCGCGCCGCATCGGCCGCGACAGCCACGGATCGCTGTCGGTCCGTGCCGGCCAGACGCCTTCGTTGAGGCCGCCGAGAATCACCAGGTCGGCCTGCTGCAAGCGTGCCTCGAGCAAGCCCCAGATGAACAGCCGTGGATGCCGGCCATAGGCGGGCCGCACCACCGGCGCGGCGATCAGCGCCTCGAACAGCGCTGGATAATCGGCGCCCGCGAGCTTGGGGAAACCACGCGCGGCGCCGAGCAGCTCGCTGAGCCAGACCGCGGCCGCCTCGCCGGCTTCCTCGCGCCACAGCCGGCGATCGCCGCTTTCGGTCTCGCTCGCCGCCAGCGCTTCGGCCGAGCGGATATGGACCTGCACCAACGTTTCGAGTTCGATTGCATCGGCAGCCAACGCCTCGACCAGCGGCGCCAGCGCCCGACCGATGCGGCGCACGTGATCGACCAACGCGCGCTCACCGATCGCGGCGCATAGCCCATCGATGCCTGGACCCGGACGCGGTCCGCGCAAGGCCGTGACTTCGAGCCGGCGCGCCAAGTCGCGGAATTCCGCCGGCGCCAAGCCGCCGGCGGCCAAGGGATGCTTGAGCAGCGCCAGCAGCGGCAGCGGCGCGAATTCCTCGGCGATGCAGGTCAGCAACAGGCGAAGAAATACGCCCGGTGGAGTCTTGGCTAGCGGCGTGCCGGCGGAATCGTCGACGTCGATGTCCCAACGGCGCAATTCGGCGGCGACGCGGCGCGCCAGATCGCGATCGGGTGTCACCAGGGCCGCGGTCGCGCCCGGCGCCTCGAGCTGACGTCGCATCAGCAACGCGATTGTCGTCGCCTCTTCCTGAGGACCCGGGCAATCGACGCGCGTCAAACCGG
This sequence comes from Alphaproteobacteria bacterium, assembly GCA_028866355.1. Taxonomy (GTDB): domain Bacteria; phylum Pseudomonadota; class Alphaproteobacteria; order ATCC43930; family CGMCC-115725; genus REEB95. Next base: position 14,767 of record JAGWIH010000019.1, on the reverse strand, counting down.
CGACGGCGTCTGCCGGTCGCTTGCCGATGGTCACCCAGCGATGGCTGCACGACGCCGGCGCCAGCGCGGTACGCACCAGCGCGGCGCGAGCCGCATTGATTTCGCCGCCCGTCGGCGACGGCCAAGCGGCGACTTGCCCCGGCAGCATTTCGAGACGCGCCAGCAGCCGCGTCAGCAAATATTGCGGATGCGCCGGGTCGGCGGCGATAGCCTCCCACTCGGTGGTCTCGGCAGTGCGATCGAGACCGGGCAGCACGACGATTCCCGTCGGCAGGCGCGCGACCGCAGCGACAAGCGCTGCGACCGCCGGCACGCCGCCGGTAATGCCGGCGGCGACCACCGGATCGGTCGGCGGTTGCCGGCGCCAGGCTTCGGCTTGGCGCTCGAGCACGCGGTTACGCCGCTCGGCCGCATCGAGACAGCCGATCTCCGCCAGCGCCTTCGGCCAATGGTCGGCGACGATCGCGAGGAACTTGACGATTTGTTGCCAATGCGCGGCGTGCTGCGCCGGCACCAGACGATCGAGATTGGCAAGCGTGCAGCCTTCGGCTGCGACCTCGTCGACGAAACGCGCCAGCTCGGCCGCCAGCGGCGCGGCTTGCGCCGCGCGCGCCGGACCAGCGCCGGCCGGCGTCTGGCCCCAAGCGAGGACGAGCCGCGTCAGCATCAACCGACGGGTGAGATCGGGTACCGCCGGCGGCAGATCGATCGCGTCGTCGCCGGCGCCTTCGTCGGCCAGAATCGCGAGCTCGTCAGCATCGACGTCGCCGACCGGCACGAGACGCGGCAAGAGCAGCGGCCGGCCATTGCCTTGGCGCAAGAAGGCTTCCGCCAACGACCGCGCGGCGCGGCGTGTCGGCAGCAGCACGGTCATACGTGCGAGCGCCAGGGGCTCGCCGCGGGTGCGCACCAGCAATCCCGCCGCCAGCGCGTCCAGAAACGGCACGCCGGCGTCGATCGAAAACACCGCACCCATGCGATTAGCGTTCGTGCCCGTTCAGGTGAACGCGGGTATCGGCCAAGGCCAAGCCTTGCGGTGTGCCGACGTGATACCACTCGCCGTCGTGCACCAGGCCGCGCAGGCGGCCGTTGTCGATCGCCCGATCCCACAGCCGGTTGATCGAAAAGGCGCCGGCGGGTGCGCCGTCGAACAGCCGACGATGCGCGATCTCGATACCGGCGAAAACGAAGGGCACGATCTCCGCCTCGCGGCGTCGACGCACGATACCGGCCGGATCGACCATGAAGTCGCCGGGCCCGTCGTAACCGGCCGCGCGCGCCGTCGGCTGCATCAGCAACAGCGCGTCGTCGCACGCCGGATCGAACCCGGACGCGAGCTGGCGCAATGCCATTGTCGCGCCGTCGACCCAGAAAACATCGGCATTGAGGACGTAGAAGATCTCGTCCAGCAGCGGCAAAGCCTTGACCACGCCACCGCCGGTTTCGAGCGCCTCGGGCTCGCGCGAGAATTCGATTTCGATATCGCGCCGCGATGCCAGATGTGCGGCGATGGCATCGCCCATGTAATGGAGATTGACGACGGCGCGTTTGACGCCGGCAGCGGCGAGCCGATCGAGAACGTGATCGATCAGCGCCCGGCCCTCGACCCGGATCAGCGGCTTGGGCGTCTGTTCGGTAAGCGCGCCCATGCGCTTGCCGCGCCCGGCGGCCAGCACGATGGCGCTCTCGGGAACGCTTACGCGGCGGGGCGGCATGGCGGAATTTTGCGGTTGGCCTCGGGAATATGGCGCGCGAACCACGCGGCCACCGGCGCCAGCGCCGGATGCTTCAAACCTTGCTGGAGGATCCGCCAGACGCGCGGAATATGCGCGAGATACTGCGGCTTTCCGTCGCGCACGCATAGCCGCGTGAAGATGCCGACGATCTTGGCGCTGCGCTGCGCGCCGAGGATCGCGTACGACGCGTCGAACGCGGCACGGTCGAGTTCGGTAAAGGCACCGAGATAACGCTGCCTCATGCGCGCGGCGACGTCGGCGGCCACGTCGCGCCGCGCGTCTTCGAGCAGCGAGACCAAATCGTAGCTCGGTGGGCCGATCACCGCATCCTGGAAATCGATCACGCCGCATTCGAGCAGGCCGTCGCGGTTGCGCACGCGCATCAGGTTATCGACATGAAAGTCGCGCAGCACCAGCGTCCCCGGCAATTTATGCACGGCCGGCAGCGCCGCCTGCCAGAGCGCGAGATATTCCGCGCGCAACGCCGGATCGACCGGCCCGCCGGCGACGGCCGGCCAGTACCAATCGACCAGCAGTGCCGCTTCGTCCAGCAGCCTCTGGTCGTCGTAGGGCGCGAGGAACTTCGCCGCTTTCATTTCCTTGGCGGTGAACCGCCGCCGCAGCGCGATCAGCACGTCGACCGCGAGGCTATAAAGCGACTCTTCGCCTTCGCCGCTCGCCAGCAGACGCGTATAGGTGTCGTCGCCCAGATCCTCGATCAGCAGCAGGCCGTTCTCGGCGTCCTGGCCGTAGATCGCCGGCGCGCCGAAGCCCAGACGACGCAGCAGCCGCGCCACCGCGAGATAGGGCCGGACGTTTTCCTGCGGCGGCGGCGCATCCATCAGCATCGCCGTGCGCTTGTCGGAACCATGGAGCCGGACATAGCGCCGGAACGAGGCGTCGCCCGGCAGCGGCACATGCTTGGCGTCGCCCCAGCCCGCCTGATCGAGAAACCGTTCGATCAACAATGCACGTTCAACCACCGGACAACTCCTCGATTCGGTCGCGCCAGGACGTGGATGGTTCAACCGTCAGACTGCGCGATTCGCGCGTTGGACCGGCGGCGAAAGTGAGCGCCAGCCGTTCGGCCGGGAGCAGCGTCCCCAGGCGTTCGGGCCACTCGATCAGGCTGATATCGTCGGCGAGCGCCTCTTCGAAGCCGAGCTCGCGCGCCTCGTTCGCGCTGTTGAGGCGAAACAAGTCGAAATGCCAGATCGCCGGCGCCGAGTCGCCGCCGTCGTAAATCTCGACCAGCGTGAAAGTCGGGCTCGGCACTTCGAGCGATTCGCCAAGCCGCGCGCGGACGAAGGCGCGGGCGAAGGTCGTCTTGCCGCTGCCCAGTTCGCCGCGGAGCGTGATCACGTCGCCCCGCCGCGCCAGGCGCGCGAGACGCGCGGCGAACCGGCCGGTCGCGGCCTCGTCAGCCAAGGCAAGAACAAGCGCAGCACCTCCACCCACTTGGTTGTTTTAGGCTGCGGCTTTCCAAGCCGCAACCGCGGGGTTGCACCGTTCGCCGCGCGCCGGCATGGTACGCGCGATGACGGAAACCGCAACGGATGTCGCGATCGTCGGCGCGGGGCCGGTCGGGCTTTTCGCGGTGTTCGAATGCGGCATGCTGAAAATGCGCTGCTGCGTCATCGATGCCCTCGAAGCGCCCGGCGGCCAGTGCGCCGCGCTTTATCCCGAAAAGCCGATTTACGATATTCCCGGCTATCCGCGCATCGCGGCGCAAGAGCTCGTGCATAAATTGGTCGAACAGGCGGCGCCGTTCGCGCCCGCGTATCGCCTGGGTCAGCCGGTGACCGCGCTGACGCCGCACAATGGCGGCTTCGTCTTGCGCACGGCGGGCGGCGCGAGCATTGCGGCGCGAGCGGTGATCGTCGCCGCCGGCGCCGGCGCCTTCGGCCCCAACCGCCCGCCGCTCGCCGGCATCGAGCGCTATGAAGGCAAAAGCGTGTTCTACCTGGTGAGCCGGCGCGAGAATTTCCGCGGCAAACGCGTCGTCATTGCCGGTGGCGGCGATTCGGCGGTCGATTGGGCGCTGTCGCTGGCCGAAATCGCCGCCAAGGTGATGGTGGTGCATCGGCGCGCCAAATTCCGCGCCGCGCCCGAAAGCACCGCGCGGCTTGAAGCCCTGGCCAAGGCCGGCACGATCGAGCTGGTGACACCATGCCAGCTTCAGGCGCTCGACGGCGCCGACGGTCAGTTACGCGCCGTGATTGTCGCCGATCTCGATGGCAAGGAGCGAACCCTGCCGGCCGACGTGCTGCTGCCGTTTTTCGGCCTCGCCACCGATCTTGGACCGATCGCGCAATGGGGGTTGGCGCTCGAACGCCATCACCTCACAGTCGAGCCGTCGACTTGCGCGACCTCCCGGCCCGGGATCTTCGCGGTCGGCGACGTGGCGCATTATCCGGGCAAGCTCAAGCTGATTCTGTCGGGTTTCGCCGAAGCAGCCTTGGCGGCGCGGGCGATCTTTCCGCTCGTCCATCCCGGCGAGGCCCTGCATTTCGAATACTCGACCATGACCGGCGTGCCGGCGCGTTAGCCGCGCGGCGCTTTAGGCAAGCTCATTGAAATCGTCGAGCAGGCTGGCGATGCGGGCGTCGTCGAGTTGGTCCATAATCGCCCGCGCCCGCTGGGTCGCCGCCGCCAAATCCATGGCGCGGACGCGCTGCTTGACGCGCGGCACGTTGGCCGGCGCCATCGATAGATCGCGAATACCAAGCCCGAGAAGCAGCGCGGTGTACCGCGGATCGCCGGCCATCTCGCCGCACAGGCTGATCGGGATCTGGGCGCGCAGCGCCGCCTCGACGGCGAATTGGATCAGCCGCAACACGGCCGGATGCAGCGGATTGTGCAGATAAGCGACGCGTTCGTCGCCGCGATCGACCGCCAGCGCGTATTGGATCAAATCGTTCGTGCCGATGGCGAAGAAATCCGCCACCGCCGCCAAGGCGTCGGCGGCCAGCGCCGCGCCGGGAATTTCGATCATCACGCCCAACGGCGGCAGCTCGTCGGGCATGCGCACGCCGCGCCGCTTGAGGCGCCGTGCCACGTGCGCGAGCTGTTCGCGCGCGGCACGCACCTCGCCCACGCTCGAGATCATCGGCAGCAGGATGCGCACCGGACCGTGCGCGGCGGCACGCACCATGGCGGCCAACTGAGCATCGAGCAGGCTGCGCTCCTTGAGCGACAGCCGGATGGCGCGCAGGCCAAGCGCCGGGTTGTTGCCTTCGCCTTCCATCAGCTCGGCGAGCGGCGCGGCCAGCTTGTCGCCGCCGATGTCGAGCGTGCGGAGCGTCACGGGCTTGCCGTCCATGCCGCGCACCAACTCGAGATAAGAGGCGTACTGCTCGTCCTCGTCCGGTAGGTCGTCGCGATTCATGTAAAGGAACTCGGTGCGCACGAGGCCCAGGCCCTGGGCGCCGACCGACAGCGCCTGGCTGATCTCGCGCGGCAGCTCGAGATTGGCCTCGAGCAGAATTTCAACGCCGTCGCGGGTTTCGGCGGGCAGGCGCTTGAGCCGCGCCAAGCCGCGGCCGGCGCGCTCGATTGCCGTGCGGCGTTTCTCGAAGCGGGCGTGGGTCGCGGCGCTCGGCCGCAACACGACTTCGCCGGTCGTTCCGTCGAGCGCCACGGCGTCGCCGGGGGCGGCATCTTTAAGCAGGTCGGCGATGCCGAGCACCGCCGGAATGCCGAGCGCGCGCGCCATGATCGCGGTATGGCCTTCGGCGCCACCGAGCACGCTGGCAAAGCCCTTGACCTGCTTCGGATCCATCAAGGCGATATCGGCCGGGCTCAATTCCTCGGCCAGGACGATGGTGCCCTCGGCGAGCGATTTGAACGTGGCGTACGGCGTCTTTGTCAGGTTGCGCAGCAACCGCTGCCCGACCACGCGCACGTCCTCGATCCGCGCCGCGAGATAGGCGTCGCCCATCGCCGCGAAGCTTTCGCCCATGCTCTCGATCTCGAGCGCCACGGCGCGCTCGGCATTGGCGCGCTCCTCGACGATGCGGCGCTCGACGCCGCGAACGAAACGCGAGCGCGACAGCATCGCCAGATGCGCGTCGAGGAGATAACCCATCTCCTCCGCCGCCGTGCCCGGCAATGCCACCGCCTTGGTCTTGAGCTTCTTGAGCTGCTTGATCGCGGTTTCAACCGCCCGGGCGAAGCGCTTTTGCTCGCTATCGACTTCGGCCAGTTCGATGCGCCGTTCCGAAACCGTGATCGCGCTGTTGTCGCTGACGAAGGCGCGGCCGATGGCGATCCCGGGCGCGATCCCGAGACCTTGCAACCGCCGTTCGCCGTGTCCGCCCTCAGTCCTCATTGAAGCCGCCGGTGATCAGCGCAACGAGCGCGTCGATTGCGCGCGCGGCGTCGGGCCCGGTGGCACTCAAATCGACGGTGCTGCCGGGGCCCGCGGCGAGCATCATCAGGCCCATGATAGACCGACCGGAGACCGACGCGCCGGCTTTCGTGACGGTGATGTCGGCGTCGTATTCGAAGGCGAGCTTGACGAAGCGGGCGGCGGCGCGCGCATGCAGGCCGCGTTGATTGCAGATCGTGACGGAGCGGTTGACTGGGGCGGGCGCGGCGGCGCTGGCGGGCGATTCCGCCATCAGCGGACGTCGGCCAGGAGCTGCGAAGCAACGTTGATGTATTTGCGGCCGGCTTCCTGCGCGCCGCGCACCGCATTGGCCAGCGATTCGCTCTGACGCAGGCTCGCGAGCTTGATCAGCATCGGCAGATTGACGCCGGCAATGACCTCGACTTTGGCCTTGTCCATGATCGAGATCGCCAGATTCGACGGCGTGCCGCCGAACATGTCGGTCAGCAGCACGACGCCATCGCCGTTGTCGACCTCCTCCACAGACCGGAGGATGTCCTGACGCCGCTTCTCCATGTCGTCTTCCGGGCCGATGCAGACGGCCGCGATGTTGCGCTGAGGCCCGACGACATGCTCGAGCGCGGCAATGAACTCCGCCGCCAAACGGCCATGCGTCACGAGAACCATACCAATCATGCAATATCCTTCACGGGAGGCGCCGGTGGCTCGGCGGGATGTGGGCCGGCCTCGCCGGGCCGGTCGAGGTCGCGGTGCATCAGGGCGACGCGCCGTCCATCGGCGGCGAGCCGCGCCGCCAATCGTTCAGCGACGTACACGGAACGGTGGCGACCGCCGGTGCAACCGACGGCGATGGTGAGATAGCTTTTACCCTCGGCTTCGTAGCGCGGCAGCAGACGGTCGAGCCAAGCGGCCATTTCCTCGAAGCGGGGCGTGAAGTCGGGATCGGCCTCGATGAAGGTGCCGACGGGGCGATCGCGGCCCGACAGATTCTGCAACGCCGGCACGTAATGCGGGTTGCGCAAGAAGCGCATGTCGAAGACCAGATCGGCGTCGCGCGGCAGGCCGTGACGATACGAAAACGACGTCACCGCGACGGTGACGCCGGGTTGCGACGTCAAAGCGAAATGGCCTTGCAGCAACCGCTTGAGATCGCCCGGCGCAAGGTTGCTGGTATCGATGACGAGATCGGCCCGGTCGCGCAGCGGCCAGACGCGCTGGCGTTCGAGCCGAATGCCGTCGGCAACCGGCCGTTCCAACGCCAGCGGATGGCGCCGCCGGGTTTCGGTGAAGCGCCGCTCGAGATGATCGTCGTCGCAATCGAGGAACAGGAGCTTGAGATCGATCGATCGGCCGGCCGTCAGTTCGTCGAGCGCCTTGACCAGCGATGGTACCGCAAAGTCGCGTGTGCGCACGTCGACGCCGATCGCCAGCGGCGCCGTCGCCGCGCGCGGGCCGATCAGGCTGGGCAGCAGCGACAGCGGCAAATTGTCGACCGCCTCGTAACCCATGTCCTCGAGCGCCTTGAGCGCGGTCGAGCGCCCGGCGCCGGACAAACCGGTCACCACCAGCAGACGCGTACGGACGGCACTGGGCGTCACGGCTGAACCGAAAGTGACTCGGGGGCGATGGGTTCGCCGGTCACCGCCCGCAAGGCGAAGCGGAGCTTCGTGGGCGTCGATGCGTCGAAGGCACACAGCGCCACCCGCGGCACGGGGACACCAAGCAGCGTACAATCGTTGCGCTCCGGCAGCCGTTCGACTTGGTCGCGCGGAACCAGATCGCACACCAGGCGCAAGGCCGCGCGCGGCGCCCGCGGCAAACGCAGGATGCCGACGCCGCGTGCCTCGATCATGCCGGCGGTGGTGGGCGGCGCGCTCAGCCAAATCTCGGCGCCGTCGAGCACCAGCGCGACCTGGTCGTCGGCGACCAGTGACGCGCCCGCTTCGATCAGGCGAAGCGCCAAATCGGATTTACCGCTGCCGGAGGGACCGCGCAAAAGCACGCCTGCCTGCCCCAACCGCACTGCCGTACCGTGGACCAATTGCATTGGGCGCTTTAGGTGCGCCGGGGCGCTTTCAATGTCAATGGCGTGGCAGTGCACCAAGCCATTGACAGATACCAACCTATTGAAAAGACAAATATATTCCTGGGTCCGGACCGTTAAATGTCACCCGCAAGGCCCGGTCATGTTGCAGAGCAATATCGCTGCCGGCCTAAATTGCCGGCAGGCGGACGGTAAAGCGCGCACCCAGCACCTGACCACGATCGTCGGTGCGGTTTTCGGCGCGGATCTGGCCGCGGTGGTTTTCGACGATCTGCTTCGAAATCGACAGGCCGAGACCGGAATGGGTGCCGAATTTTTCGCCGGCCGGCCGCTCGGAATAGAAGCGCTCGAAGATCGCGGTGAATTTCCCTTCGGGAATGCCCGGCCCTTGATCGTCGATCGTCACCACGACGTCGCGGCCGTCGCGACGCGCGGCGATGCGGATCGCGCTTCCCGGCGGGCTGAACGACACCGCGTTGGCCATGAGGTTGCGGAACACTTGGACAAGCCGGCCTTCGATGCCCGGCACCGGCAGATCGCCGGCGGGCGTGCCGGGCTCACCCGGCAAGGACAGCAGCAGCCGCGGTGAATCGTCCTTGGCCGCGGCTTCGTGCACCTGGACCAAGGTCGCCAGCAGCTTGCCGAGCGGCACCGGCACAAACTCGTCGCGCGCCAGATCGGCATCGAGCCGCGAGGCGTCGGAAATGTCGGTGATCAACCGGTCGAGACGCATCACGTCCTCGAGCACGAGCGCGAGCAGTTTACGTTCCTTCTCGCGGTCATTGAGCCGGCTGGCGGTTTCGATTGCACTTTTGAGCGAGGTCAGCGGGTTTTTGATTTCGTGCGCGACATCGGCCGCAAAGCGCTCGATCGCGCCAACGCGCTGCCACAGCGCGGCGGTCATTTCGCGGAGCGCGCCCGAGAGATCGCCGATCTCGTCGTGCCGGCCGGTGAGATCGGGGATCGCGGCCTCGCGCGTCGGACGGCGCCGCACGGATTCGGCGGCGGCCGCAAGGCGCCGGATCGGCCGTGCAATCGTGCCGGCAAGATAGATCGAGAGGAAAATCGTGATGCCCAGCGCGGCGAGGAAGACCTTGATGAACTCGATCCGGACCGCGCGGATCGCCTTTTCGATATCGCGGCTGCCGATCGACAACTGCACCGCGCCCAGAACCTTACGATAGTGCTGTACCGGTACGGCAACGGTGAGGATCAGACCGCTGTTGCCGCGTGCTTGCACGCTCTGGGCGATATCACCAGCGAGGGCGCGCACGGCATCTGGATATGAATCGGCGTTGTCGGTCGTCGGCTCGACGTAGCGCGGAAAGCCCTGCTGCCACGGGAAGATGCTGACAACCGCGCCGTAGACCGCATCGGTGACCCGCTCGAAGAAGCTGGCGTCCGGCGCCGCCAACTGGGCGACCTGCACCGTGCCACCAGGCCCTTCGAGAACGTTGGTGTCGGCAACGAGTTTACCCTGCTCGTCGAACAGGCGCGCCCGCGTCTTCGTCGGCTCGACCAGCCGCCGCATCATTTCGCGCGAAAGTTGCGGATCGAGTTTGAACGAGACGCGCTGCTGATCGACGGCGCCCTCGCCAAGCGCCGCGGCGAAGATCTCGGCTTGCGTCTTAAGCGATTCGATATTCGCGGTGACGAGGCTGTCCTGATACTCACCGAGATAAAGCACGCCGACGCCGAGCAGCACGAGCGTCAACACATTGACCGTCAGAATGCGCCGCGTGAGCGGCGACAGATGCCAGCCCGCGCGCACGCGAAACCGCAGCCGCCGCATCGCGGGCGTTCGGGTCTTCGGGCGCTGACCGGCGCCAGCCACGGCGTCGCGCCGATTAGTGGTCGCGGTAACGGTATCCAACGCCATACAGGGTTTCGATCTGGGCGAACTCGGTGTCGACAGATTTGAACTTTTTGCGTAGGCGCTTGATGTGGCTGTCGATCGTCCGATCATCGACATAGATATGCTCGCCGTACGCGCTGTCCATCAGCTGGTCGCGACTTTTGACATGCCCCGGCCGGATGGCGAGCGATTTCAGGATCAGGAATTCCGTGACGGTCAGGTCGACGTCCTGCGCCTTCCAGGTGCATTGGTGGCGTCCCGGATCGAGCGTCAGGTCGCCGCGCTGAACAACCGGCTCGGCCGGGGTATCGCTGCCGCCGCGCGCGATTTCGCCGCGGCGCAAGAGTGCGCGAATACGCTCGACCAAAAGGCGCTGCGAGAACGGCTTCTTGATGTAGTCGTCGGCGCCCATGCGCAAGCCGAGCACTTCGTCGACCTCGTCGTCCTTCGACGTCAGGAAGATGACCGGCATGGCGCTTTGCTTGCGCAGCGTGGCAAGCAGCTCCATGCCATCCATGCGCGGCATCTTGATGTCGAGGATGGCGAGATCGACCGGCTGCGCGGTCATTGCCTTGAGCGCCTCGGCGCCGTCGTTATAGGTGCGCACGGCGAAGCCTTCGGCTTCGAGCGCTACCGACAGTGACTGCAGAATGTTCTTGTCGTCGTCAACCAACGCAATGGAATTGGCCACGGAAGACCCTTTCTTATCGACAAAAGAATATGACGTGCCCTAGGTAGCCGCCCAAGTATGGCGAGTTTAGGGCGGCCACTTTACCGCGGACTTTCGCCAAAATACCGCGTGGGCGACGTGCCAAGGGCGCGGCGAAACATGCAGGTGAACGCGCTCGGACTCTGATAGCCGAGGTCGAGCGCAACCGCGGTCACCGGTTCGCCCGCCGCCAGGCGGTCGAGCGCCGCCAAGAGCCGGGCCTGTTGGCGCCAGGCGCCGAAACTCATGCCGGTCTGCGCGCGGAACAGCCGCGCCAATGTCCGCGGCGCGGCGCCGGCGACGCGGCCCCATCCGGCGAGCGTGTGCGTCTGAGCCGGATCGCGTTCGATCGCGTCGCAGACGCGTCGCAAGCGTACATCGCCGGGTCGCGGCAAATGCAGCGGCAGCACTGGCAGCGCGCGCAACTCGTCGAGGATCACGGCCATGATCCGGCCGTCGGGTCCGCTTTCGTCGTAATCGAGCGCCAGCGACGCGGCGCGCAACAGCAGCTCGCGTAGCAGCGGCGATACGGCGATGACGCAACAGCGCGGCGGCAGGCCGGGCGTGTCGGAATCGACGAAGGCGGCGCGCAGCGCCGCGGCGGTCGAGGTGCGAATCCAATGCTCGGTCTCCGCCGGAACCCACACGGCACGATGCGGCGGCACGACCCAAGTCCCCGCCGGCGTCGTCACCGCGATAACGCCGGTCGCGGCATAGAGCAACTGGCCGCGGCGATGGCGATGCGGCGCATTGGCGACGCCGCGCGGATAGTCCTTCGCCATCACCGCAATCGGGCGGGCGAGGTCCTGATAATCGGCAGCATCCGTGCTGCGCAGGGCGGACGGGGCCATGGCTGTTTTGCGATAGATTATGGCCTACTTTCGCAGGCGTGCAAGGCCCCGGCGCGCTAACGTCGAGGCCTGATTCCACCGCCGCATGCGCCGCGCCATGAGCCAAACCCGCATCACCGCCGCCTTCCTCAACATCGGCCACGCGGTCGATCACCTGATGATGCTGATCTTTCCGACCGTCGTGCTGGCGATGACCGCGTCGTTCGGATCCGACTATCGCGCCATGTTGCCGTTATCGCTCGGCGGCTTCCTCGCTTTCGGCGCCGGATCGTTGCCGGCCGGCTGGCTCGGCGACCACTGGGGCCGGCGGCCGATGATGATTGTCTTCTTCATCGGTATCGGCGTCGCCGGCATCCTGACCTCGCTGGCGCAAACGTCGTGGCAGATCGCCGGCGGCCTCACCCTCGTCGGCCTGTTCGCCGCGATTTATCACCCGGTCGGCATCGCCATGCTGGTCAAGGACCAGAAGCGCATGGGCCGCGCGCTCGGCTGGAACGGCTTATGCGGCAATCTCGGCGTCGCGTTCGCGGCCTTGTCGGCGGGCGCGCTGGCCGATCTGGCCGGCTGGCGTGCCGCCTTTGCCGTGCCCGGCGCGATCGCGATCGTCATCGGCATCGTCTTCGCCTGGCTGGTGCCCGCCGCACCGGCACCGGCGGCGACGGCCGCCGGCGGCACGCGGCGCGTGCGGCACGACGACGAAGCCCGCCGCGTCTTCGCGCTGCTCACGGTCGCGACGGTCTGCGGCGCCATCGTCTTCAACGCCACCACGATCGTCATGCCCAAGCTGTTCGACGTGCGGCTCGCCGCGCTGGTGCATACGACGTTCGGCGTCGGCGCGTTGGTGTGCTTCGTCTATGTCCTCGCCGCCTTCGCGCAGCTCCTGGTCGGACAGTTGATCGACGGCCGGCCGTTGCGCGACGTGTTTCTGCCGTTTGCCGTCCTGCTCGGGCCGCTGCTGCTGCTGGTTGGCGCGCTGAGCGATTGGCCGATGCTGGCGGTCTCGGTCGCGATGATGTTCGTGGTCTTCGGTTTCATTCCAATCACGGACGCGATGGTGGCGCGCTACGCGCACGACGCCTGGCGCTCGCGCGTTTATGCCGCGCGGTATCTGATCTCGCTCGTCGCGGCGAGCATCGCCGTGCCGCTTGTCTCCTTCCTGCCGCCGGAGCGCGCGGGCTTCGTCTGGCTGTTCGCCGTGCTGTTGGTGTTCGCGGCGGGCATCCTCGCCTGCGCCTGGCTTTTCCCGCGCGGTACACGGGTCAGCGCGCCCGCGGCCGAAGCGGCCGACTAGCCGCGCCGACGCGACCGTTGCGCGGCAACGGCGTGCGGCCGAGGATGGCCGCATGAGCGATCCCGCCGCCGTTGCGACCGCCGCACGTACTCTGTTGTCCAAGGCGCCGCGCGCCAGCCTCGCGACCTTGACCGCGAGCGGCGCGCCGTACGCGTCGCTCGTGCTGACCGCCGATGACGGCGCCGGCGCACCGTTGCTGCTGCTGTCCGATCTGGCGGAGCACGCCAAGAATCTAGCGCGCGACCCGCGCGCGTCGCTGCTGGTCGAAAGCATCGACCAGGCCGGCGATCCGTTGGCCGCGCCGCGCGCGACGTTTCTTGGCGAAGCCGCGCGCCTCGACGACGCCGCGGCAAAGGCATCGTTTGTCGCGCGCCACCCGTCGGCCGCCACCTATGCCGACTTCAAGGACTTTGCGCTCTATCGCCTCGCGATCTTGCGGATTCACCTGGTCGCCGGCTTCGGTCGCATCGACGGGATATCCGGCGACCAATACCGCACCGCAGCATCCGTCAGGAAGAGCGGCTGACGCGCGTGGTGCGCAGCGCATCGCGCTGCGGCAGAATTCGGTCACGGTGCGTGGGCCAACCCCACATTGCAATGGTCATATTGCGCGCGATACTTTTAAGGCCAAGCCGGCACCGCGACGCGAGGGGGATTGCGCGTCGCCCATAAGCCGGCACCGGAGTCACCTCGGCCAGGAGGAAACACCGTGCCTAAAGACGCACCCGAGACCACGCTCGCGCTTGCCTCGAGCTTCGGACTCAAACGGCAAGGCTTTCGCAATCTGAGCGGCGAGTTCTGGAACCTGTCGGTTCCGGTGCTCTACGAGCACGCGATCCGGAACGGCGAGGGCTTCCTCGGCGCCGGCGGCTCGTTCGTCGCCTATACCGGCGCCTTCACCGGGCGCACGCCGAAGGACAAATACACGGTCGACGAGCCGTCGACGAGCAAGGACATCGACTGGAACGAGATCAACCAGAAGCTGCCGCCGGCGACCTTCGACCAGCTGCACCACCGCGTGCTCGCCTGGTATCAGGGCCACAAGCTCTACGTGAACGATTTGCGCGCCGGCGCCGATCCGGCGTTCGGCCTCAAGGTCCGCGTGGTGACGCCGAGCGCTTGGCACGCGCTGTTCGCGCGCAACATGTTCATCCGCCCGAAGCGCGAAGAGCTGGGCGACTTCACGCCGGATTTCACCATCCTGCATGCGCCGAAGCTGTTCGCGATGCACGAGATCGACGGCATCCGTACGGACACCATCGTCGCGGTCAATTTCGCGCGCAAGCTGGTGCTGATTCTCGGCACCGAATACGCCGGCGAGATCAAGAAGTCGGTGTTCGGCTATCTCAACTACGTCCTGCCGGGACGCGACGTGCTGCCGATGCACTGCTCGGCCAATGTCGGGCCGCGCGGCGACGCCGCCATCTTCTTCGGCCTATCGGGCACCGGCAAGACGACGCTGTCGGCCGACAGTTCGCGCACGCTCATTGGTGACGACGAACACGGCTGGAGCCAGAAGGGCCTGTTCAATTTCGAGGGCGGCTGTTACGCCAAGTGCATCAATTTGTCGAAACCGGCCGAGCCGGAGATCTACGACACGGTCTTCCGCTTCGGCACGGTGCTGGAGAACGTCGTCATCGATCCGGCGACGCGCATGCCGGATCTCGACGACGGCAGCCTGACCGAGAACACCCGCGCCTGCTATCCGGTCGATTTCATTCCCAACATGAGCGAGACCGGCCTCGCGCCGCATCCCGAGAACGTCATCATGCTGACGGCCGACGCCTTCGGCGTGCTGCCGCCCATTGCGAAATTGACGCCGGAACAGGCGATGTACCATTTCCTGTCGGGCTACACCGCGCGCGTCGCCGGCACCGAAAAGGGCCTCGGCAAGGAGCCGCAGGCGACGTTCTCGACCTGCTTCGGCGCC
>JAGWIH010000284.1 GCA_028866355.1 Alphaproteobacteria bacterium | reverse complement strand
TAAAGTGTGCGACGCACTCGCACGTGCCTATGGCCCATCGTGGTTATGCAACGACGTAACGCGTCCTTTTTGGAAGAACCGGTCGTCGTGGACCGGTCCCGAGAGGGAAGACGATATGGTTGCTATCCAACGCGGGGCGCACGCGCTCCGTTCTGAAGCCCTCAACGGGTCAGCCGGGGCCGCTCTCAGCGTCTCCTCGAGTCCCCTGAATTGAGCAAAGCGTTCTGGCTTGAAGCCGCGCCGTCCGACGGATGGCGTTCCCTTCACCTCATGGCGCGTCGCCGGCACCGATGCGGCTGCGCCCGTTCGTAGGATACGGAGATGCGAGAAACCAATAAGAAGATCGCCAAGTTCTTGGCGGAGGCCCAACCCGAAACCCCGTGCTTGGTCATCGATCTCGATGTCGTCGGCCAGGCTTATAAAGTTCTGCGGCGTTATCTGCCGTTGGCCCGTGTGTTCTACGCCGTGAAGGCGAACCCGGCGCCCGAAATTCTCGGCATGCTGAAGGATCTGGGCTCGAGCTTCGACGTCGCGAGTCGTGCCGAAACCGATCTGTGCCTCGAGCGCGGCATCGCCGCTGACAATATTTCCTTCGGCAACACCATCAAGAAAGAGCGCGACATCGCCTATGCGTACGAGAAGGGCGTCCGCCTCTTTGCTTTCGACAGCGAACCCGAGCTCGAGAAGCTCAGCCGCACCGCGCCCGGCGCACGCGTGTTCTGCCGCATCCTGGTCGAATGCACCGGCGCCGATTGGCCGTTGTCGCGCAAGTTCGGCTGCGCGCCGGAGATGGCGGTCGATTTGCTGCGGCGGGCGCGCGATCTCGGACTCGATCCTTACGGCGTTTCGTTCCACGTCGGCTCGCAGCAGACCGATCTCAACCAGTGGGACGGCGCCATCGAACGCGCGGCGCGCATGTTTTCGCTGCTGGCCGAGACCGACATCAACCTGCGCATGGTCAATATCGGCGGCGGCTTCCCGGCGCATTACCGCGGCGACGTGCCGGCGGTCGTGAACTATGCGAACGCCGTCATGGCGGCGATGACCAAGCATTTCGGCAACAACCTGCCGGAGCTGATCGTCGAGCCCGGCCGCTCGATCGTGGGCGACGCCGGCGTGATTCAAAGCGAAGTCGTTCTGATCTCGCGCAAGTCGGCGAAAGATCCGAAGCGCTGGGTCTATCTCGACGTCGGCAAGTTCAACGGCTTGGCCGAGACGATGGACGAGGCGATCAAATACAAGATCAAGACGCCGGCGGACGGCGGCCCGCGCGGTCCGACGGTGATCGCGGGTCCGACCTGCGATTCAGCGGACATTCTGTATGAGCGCACGGTCTATCGGCTGCCGGTCGATCTCAAGGTCGGCGACAAGGTCGAGATCCTGTCGACCGGCGCCTATACCTCGACCTATGCGTCGGTCGGGTTCAACGGCTTCGCGCCGCTGAAGACCTACTGCATCTGAGCAACGTTCGTCGCTGACGACGTTTCGGCCGGGCCCAATGCCCGGCCGAAATGTTTTTGCGGCTGCGGTATCGCGGCGATCTCGTCGATCAGCTTTTGCTGCATCGCCTGGGCGAAGGATTTGTAGCCCTCGACGTCGAGGAGAAACGAGCCCCGGCCGCCGACCACGTTCTGGTCGTAATAGCTCGACAGCCACGGCTCGTGCTGGAGAATGGCGAGACCGTTGATGGTGATGCCCCGCGCCACCAAAGCGTCGCGAACTTCCGCCGGCTTGGGCCCGATATTGGCCATGCCGTCACCGGACAGGTCGATGATCCGGCGCATCGGACGATCGTGCAGCGTCTCGAACGCCGCCGCCGCCGCCAGCAGCGCATCGCCGATCGACGTCAGGCCACCGGACGTACGGTGCGCCGCGCGCACTTGGGCGGCAAAGGTCGCCCCCGATGTCCGGTCGGATACGCGCGTCCACGGCACGATCGTCATTTGTTTATGGCGGTCAGACCACTCGATGACCGTGACATCGATCGCGCCGTGCGGCCCGCCGCCAATCGCCGAAAGCACCGCGGGAGTCTCGAACGCCCGTGCGATTCCCTCGTGCTGGAGTCGGTATTCGCCGGGATCGATGCTGCCTGAAACGTCGATTGCCATGACGAGGGCAAGGTCGGACTCGGCGGCGTAGGCCGGTGAGGTCGCCAGAAGCAACGCAATCGCGAACCAAATCACGCACTTCATAGATGGCAGCAAACAACAAACATTCGCGCTTGGCGAGCAATGCTTGCAGCGGCGCGGCGGGCTCAACATAATCGGGCCGATGCTGCGTCTCGCCTTCGTGCTGGTGGTTGCCGGTGCCGCGATCGGATTTGCGCGGCTCGCGCCGGCGGCTGAGCGGCTATCGTCGCAGAACTGCGCGGCAATCGCATTTCATCCTGTCGCGCCGGGGACCGCCGACGGCCAACAGGAAGCTGGTTATTACAAATCGCGGCTGGGCCGGATCGAGGTCCGCACCACGGTCAAGGACGGTGCGGCGACGCGTTACTATGTGTCGCTCGACGGCGCGGTGCTTGCCTCGCTTCGTGCGGCGCTGCCGCCGTTGGTCGCGGCCTGCGCCAAGGCCAAAGGGCTCACGCCGCCGCTCCATGCGGATGCGAGCTGCGTCGGCGACCGCCTCGTTGTCCTGATCGCCGACGCCGACGGTCATCATTATTTGCTGCTTTACGCGCGCCACGGGCACGCGTGGCATTTCTGCAGCGCCGGCCGTACCTGACGCCGGCCCGCTCCGATCAGTGCGCGGTGGTCGCGTGGAAGTCGTGTGCTAGCCGGACCGGATCGTTACCCAGCAGCCGGGCGTAGATCACAGGGTTTTCCAGCAGGTGACGCGCGACGCGCAAGTCGAGCGGATCGTGCTCTGGCGCAGGCGGGCAAGCCGCCCGCAATGCGGTCCAGCCTGCGTCGTCGAGCGTATCACGCGCCTCGCTCAACGTCGGACCCGGGCTTTTTGCGAGGATAACGCGGGCGTCGGCATTGTCGGCCAGGCCGGCAGTACAGACGGTCGGCACGACGCCGTGATGATGTAGGAAATAGCCCTTCGGCGTGATCAAGCGCGCCCAGGTGACGGTCAGTTCGCCGTCATTTGACGTGCGCAGCACCGTTTGCACCGTGCCCTT
>JAGWIH010000283.1 GCA_028866355.1 Alphaproteobacteria bacterium | reverse complement strand
GCCTTCGGCAAAGCCTATGGCTGTCTCGGCATGGGCTTCGGCGGACGCGAGTTCGCGCGCCGCGTGCCGATCGCGCCGCATTTCATCCAGGCGCTGTCGGGCGCGTTCGAGGGACGCGTGGTGCCGGTGCCGGGCGGCGTGCTGATCCGCGACGGCGCGGGTGAAATCCTGGGCGCCGTCGGAATCAGCGGCGACACGTCGGAGAACGACGAGGCCTGCGGCGTCGCCGGCATCAAGGCGGCCGGACTCAACGCCGACACGGGTGCGACGACGTGAGGCGGCGCATCATGGCCGCATGAACGACGTCCTGCCCTTCCCGCTGCCGCCGCGGGTGCCGCCGGTCGAGCCCGCCTTGTTGGCGTCGGCGGTGTTCATCTTCGGCGAATATCTCGACCGGTTGCGCGCCGACCTGCCGCCGCCGGACGAGAGCGCCGAAGAAAGCGAGAACGCGCCGTCGCAACCCGAAGTCGACACCAAGGCGGTGCTCGGCCTGTTTGCGCAGGAGCTCGGCACCAACGTGCCGGTGACGCTGGCGCTGTTCCTGCGCGTCACCGCGCTGTTCCGGATGCTGTCGCAAAGCCCGTCGCTGGCGCGCTTCGCGCTCGACGCCGGCGGCCCGAATGACGCGCTATCGGAAGATGCGCTGCTGGCGGCGGCGCGGCTCGACCTGCCGGTGAAGCGGACCGGCAAGGACGGCACGGCGGATTTCGACCCGCGCGCCTTCCGCGCGGCGTTGACGCGGGAGTGATTACTCGATCGCCGGCGTGACGCCGGGCGCGTGCTTGACCTCGCGCAGCAGGAACAGCAGCGGCACCGACGCGAGCGCGATGATCATGATCACCATGAAGTCGTCGATATAGGCCTGCATCACCGCCTGGCGGCTGATCTCGGCGTTGAGCGCGGCGAGACCGGCCGTGGTGTGGATGTTCCAATAGGCCTGGACGCCCGGCGCCGTCAGTGCGCGGTTGAACGGCGTCATCACCGCCGCGAAGGATTGGTGGCTGATCTGCATGCCGCGGGCCAATTCCGTCTCGCAGAAGGAAATGCCAATCGAAGCGCCGACGTTGCGGATCAGGCTGTAGATACCGGCGGCCTCGGTGCGCAGACGCGGGTCGAGCGTGGTGAAAGCGATGGTGGTGAGCGGCACGAACAAGAAGCCCAAGCCGAAGCCCTGGACGACGCCCGTGACGATGACCGGCCACCAATCCATCTGCAGGTCGAAATGCGCCATCTGCCACAGCGAGTACGACGTCGCCGCAAAACCGAAAAGCAGCATCAGCCGCGTGTCGACCTTGCCGGACAAACGGCCGACGATCAGCATGCCGACCATGGTGGCGACGCCGCGCGGCGCCAGCAGATAGCCCGTCGTCACCACCGGATAATTCATCAAGGTCTGGAGGAACGGCGGCATCAGCGCCAGCGTGCCGTACAGCACGACGCCGATCACCGCGATGAAGATGCAGCCGCCGACGAAATTCCGGTCCTTCAACAGCGCGCGGTTGAAGAACGGGTGATCGGCCATCATCGTCCACATGACGAAAACCCAGAACGAAGCCACGATCAGGCTGAAATAGACGCGGATCTCGGTCGAGCCGAACCAGTCCTTGAGCTCGCCGCGGTCGAGCATCATTTGCGCCGCGCCCACCGCGACGCTCAGCATGATGAAGCCGAAGAAGTCGAACGGCCGGCCGCGGCTGGTCGGCGTTTCGCGCAGGAAGAACAGCAATCCCAGGAAGCAGAGGATGCCGACTGGCAGGTTGATGTAGAACACCCACCGCCAGGTGTAGTTATCGGTGAGCCAGCCGCCGAGAGTCGGCCCCAGGATCGGGCCGAGCATGATGCCGGCGCCCCAGATCGCCATCGCCTGGCCGTGCTTCTCGCGCGGATTGGAATCGAGCAACACCGCCTGCGACAGCGGCACCAACGCCGCGCCGAACAGGCCCTGCAGCAGCCGGTCGAGCACCATCTGCGTCAGGCTGCCGGCGACGCCGCACATCACCGACGCGATGGTGAAGCCCGCAACCGAGATTAGGAACAGCCGCTTGCGGCCGTAGCGCATGGCGAGCCAGCCGCACAGCGGCGTGGCGATGGCGGCGGCGACGATATAGGAGGTCAGCACCCAGGCGACCTGATCCTGGGCGACGGCGAAGCTGCCCTGCATGTCCGGCAGCGCGACGTTGGCGATCGTGGTGTCGAGCGCCTGCATGATCGTCGCCAGCATGATCGAGACCGTGATCAGGCCGCGATTGGCGACCGCGCCTTCGCCGGCCGGCGCCATCAGCGCGTCGTGTCCTTGGGCGGCGTCGGCTTAGTCCAGCCGAAGAGCCGCGAATAACCGGTCTTGATCTCGACCTCGGCGCTCATGCCGGCGCGCAGCGGATGATCGGCGTCGGCATTGTCGATGACGATACGCAACGGAATGCGCTGCACCACCTTGACCCAGTTGCCGGTGGCGTTCTGCGCCGGCAGCACCGAGAACTCGGAGCCGGAGCCGGGGCCGATGCTTTCGACATGGCCGCGGAACGTCATGTCCGGATAGGTGTCGACGTCCACGGTCGCGGCATCGCCCGGCAGCACGTGCGTCAGGTCGGTTTCCTTGAAGTTCGCCTCGACCCAGACCTTGGCGCTGGCGACCAGCGCGAAGGCCGGCTGGGCGACGTTGAGATATTCGCCGACCGGCAGGCTCGAAACGCGCGTCACGACGCCGTCGAGCGGCGCCTTGACGGTCGTGCGCGTCAGATCGAGATCGGCCTGATCGAGCGCCGCCTTGGCTTGTAGGACCAGCGGATGCTGCTCGATTTCGGCGTCGATCGCCGCGGCGCTGTCGCTTGCCGACGGCGGCGTCAGGCCCGCCGCCTGCTGACGCGCGACGTCGAGTGCGTTACGCGCCTCGTCGAGCTTGGCCTGCGAGGTGACGTGATTCTTGAACAACGCCTGCTGGCGATCGAACTCGGTCTGGCGATAAGCGAGATTGTCGAGCATCTCGCGCACCTTGAGTCGCGCGGCAGCGAGCCCGGCCTGCGCGCGC
Organism: Alphaproteobacteria bacterium; assembly: GCA_028866355.1. Classification (GTDB taxonomy): domain Bacteria; phylum Pseudomonadota; class Alphaproteobacteria; order ATCC43930; family CGMCC-115725; genus REEB95. The sequence continues at coordinate 128 of JAGWIH010000283.1, read as the reverse complement.
TCGACGGCGATGCGATATTGCCGGTCGTCGATCTGGAACAGCACATCGCCGGCGTGAACGTGCTGATTGTCGTGCACCGCGACCGCGACGACGCGGCCGGCGACGTCGGCGCTGACCGTGACCTTGTC
>JAGWIH010000282.1 GCA_028866355.1 Alphaproteobacteria bacterium | reverse complement strand
GCTGCTGCGCGTCGCCAATCTGTCGCGCGCGCTCGAGAAACTGAAAGATTCCGGCTTCTGGTCGCTCGGCCTCGACGAAGAGGCAAAGCAGACGATCGCGGCGCTCGATTTGCCGGCGCGCATCGTGCTGGTGCTCGGCGCCGAAGGCAGCGGCCTGCGACGCCTCACGCGCGAGCATTGCGATTTCCTGGCGCGGCTGCCGACGCACTCGGCGATGGCGTCGCTCAACGTCTCGAATGCGGCCGCCGTCGCGCTCTATGCCTTGAGCCAGCGGCCGACGCGCTGACGGCACCGATTCGCGGCGTGCGGATAGAGGTTGCCCGCGTCGGCAGGCGGGCGTTATGAGGGGTCCGATGGGGGCCGGGTTAGCTCAGCGGTAGAGCAGCGGTTTTGTAAACCGAAGGTCGGGGGTTCAATCCCCTCACCCGGCACCATTTAAATTCAACGGCCATCGAATCAGCGCGCGGAATTCGGTGACAGAAAACGCGCGCAGGGTCATTGGCTCCTACCGCACGCAATCGAGCAGCGGGCCCATGTCGCCACTTCGGCCCGAGATCAACGTCGCGCGTTGCGCCACCCACGGATCGGGTGGCAGCGGCGACCAATGCAGCGGATCGGGCAGGATCACCGCCAGCCGCGCCGCCTCGTCCGGCGTCAGCGCCGCCGCGTCGCGACCGAACCAGTGCCGTGACGCCGCCTCGACGCCGAAAATGCCGGGACCGAATTCGACGCTGTTCAGATACACCTCGAGGATGCGGCGCTTCGGCCACAGCAATGCGATCTGCGGCGTCAGCCACAGTTCCAGCAGCTTGCGCACCATGCTGTGGGCCGGCCACAGGAAGAGATTGCGCGCCACCTGCATGGTGATGGTGCTGGCGCCGCGGGGACGACGGCCGGCCAGCGCGTCATTGACCTGATCCAACAACGCCATCGTGTCGACGCCGAGTGTTTCGGAGCAGAACAGATTGTCCTCGGAGGCGACGACCGCGCGCGGCAGCGCCGGCGCGATCTGCCGATACGGGACCCAGGCGTGATGCAGGGGGTAGCCCTCCACCGCGCGAATCAGCATCAACGCGGTAACGGGCACCGGCACGAAACGGAAGACGACCAGCAAGACGGGCGGCCCGAGCAGGAGCACGAGCGCGATGTTCCGCGCCAGTCGCCGCGCGGTGCCCGGGCGTCGTTTCTCCCGGCTCGTCACCGGTCGGGGCGGGCCACAGGTTGAATTCGGTGACCGATAGGCGCGTCGGCGTTTGCATCCATGGCGATCATGGACGCCCGAAAAATCGCAAGTAGAAAGCGGCGAACACCAGAACGACTCCGATATTGACCATCAGCCGTTCCCAGAATCGGTGCCGGAAGAACGCGAAATCGACGCCGACGATAACCGCGATGATCGCCAACACATAAAGCGCGATGACACCCTGTCTTCCCATTTATTCCTCGGACGCGACGCATCCCCCTATGGGCGCGCCGGATTTTATCCCCAAAGCCGCGCCGCGGCTGGAAGAAAATGTGGCGGCTTCGTGGCGCGGGCCTTGCGGCAAATCGGTGATCGGCCGGGGATGGAAACGCGTCCGTACCCATATCAAGGACGAGGCCCGATCACGCCGGGCCGCCGTCCTTATAAGTGAGGTGACGCCATGATGACGAAGACGCTCATCCGCGGACTGATCCTCGGCGCGTTGGCCCTCGCAGTCAGCGGCTGCTATTACGGCCCGCCGCCGTCCTATGGCTATTACGGCGGTTATCCGGCGTATTCATATCCGTCGTACGGCTATTACTACGGCCCGTCGGTGTCGTTCGGTTACTACGGCGGTGGCGGCTGGCATCACGACCACGATTGGCACTGAGACCGCGCGAGGCGCGCCCGCCTAAACGGCGGCGCGCGCGACGACGTGGAAGATATGCCAGTGCTTGGCTTCGCCGCGCGGCGTGACCGCGTCGGTTTCCTCTTCCTCGAACATTTCGACCGTCCAGCCGGCGAGCAAGGCGTGCGCGGCGTCGCTTTTATGCACGGTCAAGCCGGGCCGCGCGGCCCAGCTGTCGCGCGGCCCGTAAAGCTGGCCGGCGAAACGGCCGCCGGGCAGCAGCGACGCGCGCAGCCGCGCCCATAATTCGGCAAAGCGCTCGGGCGGGCACAGCGGCAGCGCGAAGCTGGCGTTGACCAGGTCGGCCGCAGGCCACGCCGCGTCGACGAACGAGCCGTGCAGCGTGACGAGCCGCGCGCCCGGCGGAATTTCGGCCCGGCCGCGCAACCGCGCCAGCGCCGCCGCATCGCTGTCGATCGCCAGCACCGCCCAGCCGCGTTGCAGCAACGCGACGGCATCGCGGCCCTCGCCGGCGCCGAGATCGACCGCGAAGCCGACGCAGTTTTCGGCCTCGAACGCGGCCAGCGCGCGCAGCAGGGTCGCGCGCGGCGGCCGTCCGGCCACCGCCGCGTGGTAAACGCGAAACCGCTCCTCGTCCGCTGCCATCGTCGGCCGATTTTACAGGCGGCGCGCCCGGCGCGGCGATACCGCCGTGAAAGCCGCGCCCGGCCTTTACTGGCATACCCCTTGCGATAGACCCGGCGGACGCATTGTGCGTCCCAAGCGGCAGCAAGCCGCAGACGAGAAGAGCCCGTTCGGTCGTTTCTCCCCCGCGCCGGTCGCCGCCGCCAAGACCGGCCCGTGCATGCGCTTTGGCGCATGGCGAGGCGAAACCGTGCCGCCCGGCCAGACCAGAGGAAGAGAAGCCATGCGACTCCCGATTTTGGGGCTCGTGCTGGCGGCAGTGCCCTTGTTGATCGGCAGCGGATTGTCGCGCGCTGCGAACCAGGATTCGGCGCCGACGCCGGGCCTGTCGCCGCAAGCGATCAGCCGTTACGAACAGATTCTGCAGGGTTTGTCGCCCGAGACCATCAACTCGTTGGTGGGCGAAGCCGTCGCGCTGCTGCGCACCTACTCCAACGGCGGTTCGGCCGGATTGGCCGCATTGAAGCAACACAAAGCCGAGCTCGAGGACCTGAAAGCCCAGCTTTGTTCGGCGGTCATCCACTGCTGAACGCGGCCTGACCAGGAGCCGGTTGCACGCGACGCCGCCGCGGCTTATCACAGCCGCGGCTTCGGCAGGACGGTGCGGCGCGCGCATGGACGGGGACGCGGCGGTGGCGGGAGCG
>JAGWIH010000281.1 GCA_028866355.1 Alphaproteobacteria bacterium | reverse complement strand
AAGATCCATCAGATCGATCCGCAAACCGGCGCGGTTCTGCGGACCATCGAATCCAACCGGTTCGTCACCGGCGTGACCTGGGTCGACGGCGAGCTTTGGCACGGCACCTGGGAGAACGAGCAGAGCGAATTGCGGCGCATCGATCCGCGCAGCGGCGCGGTGCTGGAGGCGCTCGAGATGCCGCCCGGCGTCGCGGTCGCGGGGCTCGAATCCGACGGCGGCGACCGGTTCTTCTGCGGCGGCGGAAAGAACAGCAGCACGGTGCGCGTCGTCCGCCGGCCCAAGCGCGCGTCAAAGGCCGGCGCCAAGGCCTGAGCGGCGCTAAAGCTCGGCCGTCGGCTCGGCGTGCGCGACATGGGCGCGCAGCGGAATTTCCTTCCAGGAGAGAGTCAGCGCCAGCGCCACGGCCATGATCACGGCGCCACAGGCAAAAGCCCAGTGGAAGCCATGCGCCAGCGCGTTCGGCAACGCGGCGCGCGCCGCGGCGCCGACCGTCGAGGCTTCGCCGCCGCCGCGCAGCAGCGCATTCGCCATGCCCGAAGCGCCGACCTGAGCCAAGCGCGCGTCGAGCGCCGCCAGCAGGATCGCCCACAGGAACGCCGCGCCGAACGAGCCGCCCAGCGACCGAAAAAAGGCGACGCTGGCGGTGGCGGCGCCGATGTCGCGCGCCTCGGCGGCGTTCTGCGCCGCGACCAGCGTCGCCGGCATCGCGCCGCCCATGCCGATGCCGAGCAGGCCGATGAAAATGTCGACGATCCAGGCCGGCGTCGCGCCGCTGAAAAACGCGAGCGCGCCGAACGCCACGACGGCGAAGGAGAGCGTCAGCATCGGCGCCTTTTTATAACGGCCGCTCGCGCGCATCCATTGGCCGGTGGGATAGGCCCCCAGCACGGTGCCGCCCATCAGCGGAATCAGCAAAAGGCCAGTGGCGCCGGCGTCCTTGCCGAGAACGAGCTGAATGAACACCGGCAACAGCACGGTGGCGCCGAACATGCCGGCCGAGACGACAAAGCCGATGAGATTGGCGGTGAGGATGACCGGGCTGACGAACAAGCGCGGCGGCAAGAGCGGCTCGAGCGCGCGCAGCTCCTGCAAGGCGAAGAGCGCGAGCAGGAGAATTCCACCGCCGGTCAATCCCAGGATCGGCGGCGACAGCCAGGGGAATTCGACTCCGCCCCAGCTGGCGACGAGCAAGAGCGCGACGACGGCCGGGACCAGAATGATCGCGCCGAGATAATCGATGCGCGGATCGCCGCCGTGCACCGGCAGGCGCTTCAGCGCGTTCCAGCACAGCACCAATCCCAACGCGCCGATCGGCAGGTTGATCCAGAATACCCAGCGCCAGGTGAGATATTCGACGAACACGCCGCCCAGGACCGGGCCGCCGACGCTGGCCAGCGCCCAGACGCCGCTCATATAGACCTGATACTTGCCCCGGTCGCGCGGCGAGATGACGTCGGCGATGATCGCCTGCGACATGCTGATCAACGCGCCGCCACCGATGCCTTGAAGCGCGCGCGCGGTGATGAGCTGACCCATGCTTTGCGCCGAAGCGCAAAACGCCGACGCGGCGCCGAAGACGAAGATGCCGATGATGATAAGACGCCGGCGGCCGTAGAGATCGCTGAGCTTGCCGTAGATCGGCGTCGAGGCGGTGGAGGTCAGCAGATAGGCGGTGACGATCCACGACAGATGCTGGATGCCGTTGAGATCGTCGGCGATCGCGGGCAGCGCGGTGACCACGACGGTTTGATCGAGCGCGGCCAGCAGCAGCCCGATGAGCGCGCCGGACAGGATCTTGAGAATCTCGTTATGGCTGAACTGCGCCGGCGGCCCGGCCGCGCGCGTGGCCGACATCGCCATGGTCTGCCCTCTCTTCGGGCGGAGGGTTTATCGCGGCGGCGCGGCCAAGTCACCATCCATTCGGCAATGGCAGATTTGCGCGGGCGCGATCAGTGGTTGCCCGCGACGCCCTTGAGCTTTTCGTAGGTCCGCAAACCGCCCATCCCCAGCATGCCGAACATAAGCTGCCAGAGCGTGTCGTCGAGCGCAGGCGGACGTGGAAACGCATAGCCCGACCAGCTCGTCGCCCAGACCGCGAGCGGGACCAATAGGTATTGATAGGCGAGCGCGCCGCCGCAGCACCAGCCGATGAACGGCCGCCAGCCGGCGACGAACAGCGACGGGTTCGCGGCCTCCGCCGTGTCGATCTTGTCTTGCGCCGAATCCCACGACACCAGCGAGCTGCGCAGCTCGCTTTCGGCCTGGGCACGCTGTGCCGGATCGGGAATGAACTTGTTGACGATGCCGAGGACGTTGCCGATGAGGTCGTCGATGCCGAAGGCCATTGCGCGATCACCGAGCCAGCGCGGCGACGGCAACGACGAACGCGCCGGCGCCGCAAGCGATGGCGCCCCAGAGGAACGGATGGTTGGCCATCCAGGCGCGCAAGCCGGTGCGCGCGGCGGAGACATCTTGCTTGGCGGCGGATTCGATATTGGTCATGGAAGACTCCTGGGTTGGGGTTGAGGGCTAGAAAAAGAAAACGGCGGCGCGTACCGGACCCCCTCACCCTTCCCTCTCCCCCGAAGACGGGGGAGAGGGTTGCTTTGGGTTAGCGACGCGAATGCCGAGCCCTACCCAAAGCTGGGTGAGGGGGACCGAACACGGTGCGATCAGGAATAGGCGCGCGTCAGCCAGCCGGCGAGAAAGCGGGCGCGATCGGGATGGCGCGCGACGATCTGGCGATAATGCGCGGCCAATGCCTCGCGCAACGCGGCGAGCGCGGCATCGGCCGGCGCTGCGTTGGCGGCGGCGATCGTGGCCGGGCCGAGAATGCCATCTTCGGCAACCGCGGCGCCGACCGTGTTGAGCGCGCGCTGAAAACAGACGATCGCCGGATTGGCGCCGAGATTGACCGCCGCGTCGAACAGCTTCGCGCCCAAGGGCGGCGGCAGACGCGCGAGGCCGAGACGCTCCCACCACTCGCGGCGATAGATGGCGCGGGCGTCGTCCTCGCTCAGAGCGGCGATATCGACGCCCGGATGGGTCGCGGCGGCGATGCCGTATTTGGTGCCGAGGCACGCGCCGGCGCCGACGGCGCCGCCGCTCCAGTTGCCGGGATCGGCGGCGTCGTTCTGGAAGCCGCCTTCGTGCGCGAGCACGA
>JAGWIH010000018.1 GCA_028866355.1 Alphaproteobacteria bacterium | reverse complement strand
CGCTTGGCGGCGAGCCGATCGCGCCAGCTCGCGAAAGCGTCGGTCCAGGCCTCGATGGTGTAAAGATGCCGGCCGGGTTCGGTCAGCGTGATGGCGCCGGACCAACGATCGTTGTCGACAGGCTGCATCGCCGCCATGCGCCAGTCGACCGTGCCGGCGCGGCATAACAGCAGTGCAGCGCGCAGCCGGTCATGGCCATCGCCGAAGATGTCGGCCGACACCTGAAACTGATCGCCGACGATGCGCTTAACGGGATAGCGGCCGTACGCGATTTGCGGCGCGACGCTTTCGATCGCGATGCGATGATTGCCGGTAACCGGTCGCAGGCGTGGCATCTGGGCCTTCGCCTCGGCCGCCGCTGGCGCGGGCGCAGTAACCGCCATCGGTCGGGACACTCAGGCGACGCTGCGCGACGCCACCGGCAGCGACGTCACCGCCGACTCGCGCAGCGAGTCGAGGAAGCCTTCGTACCAGCGATTGATATTGCCTCCGCGCAATGTCGTTACCATCGCGTTCCAACGCTCAACGCGCTCCGCGCGTTCCATATAGAGGGCGCGGTAAAGCGCTTGCGCCAGTTCGCCGATGTCGTACGGATTGACGACCAGGGCAGCGTTGAGCTCTTTCGCGGCGCCGGCGAATTTCGACAGCACGAGAACCCCCGGATCCTCGGGATCCTGCGATGCGACATATTCCTTGGCCACGAGGTTCATGCCGTCACGCAGCGGCGTCACGCAGCCGACCTTGCTGACGCGATAGAGCGCCGCAAGCTGATCGGGCGGAAAGCTCTCGTTGATGTAGCGTAATACCATCCAGTCGACGTCGCCGTAACGCGCACTGATTTCGCCGGCATGGCTCGCCAACTCGGCGCGGACGCGACGATAGCTGTCGACCGCCGAACGGGTCGGCGGCGTGATCTGCAGAAACGAGACGCGCTTGCGTTCGTCCGGATAGATCGTGAGGAACCGCTCGTAGGCGGCGAAGCGCTGGGGCAGGCCCTTGCTGTAATCGAGCCGATCGACGCCGATCACCATCTTGCCATGATGCAAGCCGCGCTTGATCCGGTTGATCTTGCCGCCGTTGATATTCGCGCGCGCCGCGTCGGTGAAGAAGTCGACGTTGATGCCGACCGGAAAGATGCCCAGCCGGACGCGACGCTCGTCGAATTGCAGCTCAGTCTGGCCGACCATGGTGGCCGACAGTTTCGTCGTCGCGTAGTCGCGGAATCGCAGCAGATCCTCGTCGGTCTGGAAGCCGATCAGATCGTACGCCGACAGCGCCTTGAGCACCGTGCGGTGCTCCGGCAGGCAGATCAGAACCGACTTGGTCGGAAACGGCGTATGCAGGAAGAAGCCGATCGGGCCCGCGAAGCCGCGCTGGCGAAGAAACTCGCCCAGCATGAAATAGTGATAGTCGTGGACCCAGACGACCGAATCCGGTCGTACGCGGTCGGCCACGACGTTGGCCATGATCCGGTTGATCGCGCGGTAAGACGCGACGAATTCGGGCTCATAGCGCAGCAGGTCGGCGCGATAATGCAGGATCGGCCACAACGCGGCGTTCGCCATGCCGTTGTAGAACCGCCGGTAATCCGTAACCGGCAGATCCACGGTCGTCAGGGTGCCGGCGCCAAGCCGTTTCGAATGAGTCGGCACGCGCACGTCTTCCGCCGGCGCGAATTTGCCGCTCGCGCCAATCCACGTCGCGCCGGACGTCTTCACCGCCGACAACAGCACCGCCGCGAGGCCGCCCGAAACGGCGCCCGTTCGAGACGGTTCCGCGACGCGGTTAGAAACCAGAATGGTGTCCATCGCAAAGACCCCTTCGTTTCAGTTTGTTCTGCCGGGGTGGATGCAGGCGTATGACTAGAAACGTCAGAATGCGTTAATCGTTCCGACGTCTGTCACGGAAATAACCCACCCGTTGCGCCGAGGGAGTTCGCGCAAAGGCCTTACGCGCAGCCGGTATCAAGGTGGGAATTAAATATGGCGAAAGTGAGATTACGGCGCAGCCATATTTGGCATTCTATCGGCGCAAATTGCGCCCGCGTCAGCGTCGTCCGACGTCGATGGAAGAGGCTGCGGCGGATTGCGTTTCTTGACGAACGATTTCTATGTAGACGGGCGCTGTGCCATGCCTTTTCATGCCGAGCGCTGCCGCGCCTTTCGGCGTCAGGTCGACAACCCGTCCGTGTATGTACGGTCCGCGGTCGTTGATCCGCACGACAACGGAGCGGCCGTTCCATAGGTTGGTGACGCGGATGCGCGTGTTGAACGGCAGGATCCGCGACGCCGCGGTCAAATCGTCGGCGCGGAAGGCTTCGCCGCTGGCGGTACGAACGCCCGCGTACCACGAGGCAAAGCCCATGCGGAGTCTGCCGCTGTCACGGCACAGCAACGGTCCCGCCAGGCGCTCGTACATGCGGCGCGCGACGATCTTCGGCGGTAACGGCATTTGCGTCTGCTGTGTAACGCCGGCCTCGGCCGGTGCCACGGTGGTGGCGCCGGCGCGCGGTGCCGCGAGACAGCTGACCGCAAGCGCAATGACCAAACAGCCGGCTATTCGATGCACAGTCTTGGGACCCCCCACTGCGATCCGAGAGATTGGGCTCAAACAGGCGACGCCGCACCAGACGCGGCAACGGACTTATAGCATGGATTGCCAAAGCCGGGCGAGCAGCTCGCGGATGCGTTCTGAAAACGATCGATCCGACCAAGTCGTTGTATCGATTGCGCGCGACTTGGCTTCGTCGGCCTGAAACTCGGTCTCGAGCTGGCCGGCCGTCGCGCGACCGAGGACGATGACATCGACCTCGTCGTTGAAGAGCACGCTGCGGTGATCGAAATTCGACGAGCCGATCACCGACCATACGCCGTCGATCACGGCCGTCTTCGAATGCAGGACTTCATTCTGTATTTCATAGATTTTAACGCCGGATTCCATCAAATCGTCGTAATACGAGCGGCCGACATCGAAGGCTGACGGCGAATCGCTTTGGCTCGGCAACATCAACCGCACATCGACACCGCGCCGGGCCGCATTCTCAAGGTCGTCGACTTCGTCATCGGTCGGAACGAAATAAGCGGTGGTGAGCCAAATACGCTGTTCGGCATTGGTGATCGCCGAAAGAATTGTCGCGTAATACGCGGGCACCGGTTGGCTGGGGGTGCTGCCGAGCACGTGCAGAACTTCGTTGCCTTCGCGTCGGAGTGGCGGAAAGAACGTCGATTGGTCGAGCGACGGACCGCCTTGATCTGTCCAGTGCTGGACGAAGAGTTTCTGCAATGCGGCGACGGCCGGGCCCTGAATCTCAAGATCGGTATCGTGCCAGAAAAGGGCGGTATCGCCGCCAGAACCGACGAATTCGGTGTGGGGATGCGCCTGATATCCCGTGTACAGGTTCACGCCGCCGACAAAGGCTGTTGTGCCATCGACGACCAAGAGCTTGCGATGGTCGCGGTCGTTCGGCAGATAGGCACCACGGGCCTTGAGCGGATCGATCGGATTGTATTCAAGGACCAGGCAGCCCGCGCCGCGCAGCGCATTGAGAAATGCCGGCGGCGTGTCCGTCGAACCGAAGCTGTCATAGAGGATGTTGACGGCAACGCCCTGTGCCCGTTTCGCGACGAGGAGGGCGCCGAGATACTCGCCGCCGCTTTCAACGTCCTCAAACGTATAGAATTCCAGATTGATGCTGGCCTGCGCGCCGCGGATGGCATCGAACATCGCCGCAAAGGTCTGACCGCCGTCATGAAGGATCGTGGTGCGATTGCCGGCGATCAATGGCACGCCGGTTACCGCCTGCTCGATCGCGAGATGACGGTCGAGGATGTCGCTATTGGGCGACTGGCGCTTCAGCGCATCGAGGATTTCGCGGCTGCGCGCCGTACTAAGCGGTCCGTGCGCGCCAACGAGAGGCTGCGATTCCGGCGATGTAGCCGCAACGCCGTTGACGTTGGGCACCGCGCAGGCATCGAGCACGAACGTGAGCGCGGCGAGCAGCACGACCAAGCATGGGAGCCGTCGTGCGCGCACGCCGCGCCACGCTGTCGATTATTCGGCAGCGGTGCGCTGCGCGCGCGCCCGCACCAAGTTCTCCGCCGCGAAGTCCCAATTCACCAGATGGTCGATGAAGGCATCGATGAAATCCGGCCGCCGGTTCTGGTAGTCGAGATAATAGGCATGCTCCCAGACGTCGTACGTGAGCAGCGGTTTGCTGCCTTGCACCAGCGGATTGACCGCGTTCGCGGTCTTCGTAACCTTGAGCTTGCCGCCCTCGAAAACCAACCAGGCCCAACCGCTGCCGAATTGCGTCGCGCCTGCGGTCTTAAAGGCCTCGCGGAATTTGTCGTAGGCGCCGAACGATTCATCGATCGCGCGCGCAAGGTCGCCGGTCGGACGGCCGCCGCCCTTGGGACGCATCGACTTCCAGAAGAAGTTGTGATTCCAGATCTGGGCGACGTTGTTGAACACGCCCGCCTTGGAATCATCCTTCGCCGTGGCCTGGATCACCTCTTCGAGAGATTTACCCGCCAGCGGCGTGTCCTGGACCATCTTGTTGGCGTTGTCGACATAGGCCTTGTGATGCTTGCCGTGATGAAATTCGAGCGTGCGCGCCGACATATGCGGCTCGAGCGCGTTCATCGGATAGGGCAAGGGAGGAAGTTCAAATGCCATTTCAGCCTCGCACTTGTCAGAGTTTGGTCATACCGCGGTGCATACGGTGGTGCACACGCCGGGGCGGGGGCACGCATAGCTGCGGTGCAGGGACCGCCACTTTTCATTTTCACCATAACACGCATATAGTCGGGTGACACCTGGGGAGTATGGAATATCGGGGAGGGAACCCTTCAGACAGAGGGAGAGCTCACTGATGGTTAGCCGTGCTGCCGGTGGCAAAATTGAGCTGCCGTGGTCGATGGACGCGATCCGCTACGGCGAGATCGCACGCGATGCCGTTGAAGACGATACGTTGTTGTTTCAGATCGTCGCATCGGCCTCCTTCATCGAGATCACCTCGGACCTCTATACCGAGAATTTGATCGAGTATTTCCGCGACGATCCGGAGCTGGTCGATTGGCTCGCCCATCATTGGGAGCCCGAAGAGCTGCAACACGGCGCGGCGCTCAAGCGTTATGTCGAGGTCGCTTGGCCCGACTTCGACTGGCGACGCGCCTACACGGGGTTTTTCGCCGAATACTCGCGTTGCTGCTTACTCGAAAACCTGGCGCCGACGCGCGCGCTCGAAATGGTGGCGCGTTGCGTCGTTGAAACCGGTACCGCCAGCTTCTACCGCATGCTGGCGGAAGCCGCGCCCGAGCCGGTTTTGCGTCAGGTCGCCAGCAACATCGCCGCCGATGAGGTGCGCCACTATAAGAATTTCTTCTATTTCTTCCGCCGCTATCGCGCGACCGAACATCCCGGCCGCGCCGCCGTGCTGAAGACGTTGTGGGATCGTGCGCAGGAAGTCGACGCCGAGGACGCTTATATCGCCTTCAAGCATGTCTTTTGCGTCAGCAATCCCGGTGCTGAATTCGAGCCGGCCGAATACGAGGTCTTCCGCAACGGGATACGGCGGCTCGGCCGCGAACATTTTCCCTATGGCATGGCGATGAAGATGTTCCTGAAGCCGCTTGATTTGGCGCCCGTGATCGGACGGGTCGTGCTGCCGTCGGCGACGGCCGCGTCGCGGTTTCTGATGCTCCGCTGAGGGTTGTCCGGATGGCTCCGCCGACTGTAGAATCCGCCGAGCCGGGCCGAAAAAGCCGGAACTGCCGGGACGGAGGAACACGATGCCTGCCGACGTTGCCGCGCCCATCAAGACCGAGCCGGCGCTCAAACTCAAATTCTTGTCGCACGGCACGCTCGAGTCGACCGATCTCGATTTCTCGCGCCGGTTCTACGAGGAATTCCTCGGCCTCGACGTCGTCCGCACCAGCCCGATCTCGCTCATGGTCCGTCTCGGCGGCGACAACACCATCGCCGTCGTCAAGTGCAAGACTAAGCAGCCGATGAATCTGCTGGCGCACAATGGCCTTGATGTCGAGACCCAGGAAGAGGTCGACGCCGCCTATAAGACCGTGGTCGAGCAGGCCGACCGATGGAAGCTCAAAAAAATCTCCAAGCCGCTGCTTCAGCACGGCACCTACAGTTTCTATTTCTGGGACCGCGACGACAATTGCTGGGAGATTTTGACCAATCCGAAGGGCGGTTATTCATGGCTCTTCGGTCTCGGCGATCTCGAAGGCAAGGGTCACCAGGACAAAAGCTTCGCACGGCCCGGCGTCAAGACGCCGTCGCCGTAACCCGGCCTATCCGCGGCGCTTGAACGCGACACCGGCGCGGTTGCACCAGCCTTCCCACGCGCGATCGAATCCTTCCGACGGGTTGCCCTTGGCCTGACGCGTCGTGATCTGGTCGATTTCGCCCGGCGACAGGAAGTTGATGGGCTTACCGAAGCGCAGCGCATCGAGTTGCAGGTGCGCGTTGACCTCGAGATAGATCGCGATATAGACGGCTTCGCGCAACGCGCGGCCAGCGACGACCGAGCCATGACCACGCATCAGCCCGCAGGTGCCGGCGCCGACAACGCGCGCCAGATCGCGGCCTTGCGCCATGTCGGAAACCAGCATGTCGGTGTCGCCGAAGCGCTCGCGCGGCTCCCAGATCGGCACCCGTGCGCCGATGGTCGCCGCCATATGCAGCACTGGCCGCAAGGCCTCGCCGACGATGCCGAAAGGGATTACCGACGGGCTGTGACTGTGCACGATGGCGTTGATCTCCGGCCGTGCCTCGTAAAGGGCGCCGTGGATGAAGCGTTCGTTGTAGGGCCGCCGACCGCGCGCGTCGATCGCGTCGCCGTCGAGCGTGAATTCCATGATGTCGGCGGCTTCGATACATTCGGGCGGCCGCGCGCGCGACAGCAGATAGCGTTGCGGATCGGCGGGATGTCGCATGCTGACGTGGCCAAAGCCGTCGACCACGCCCTGCGCCGCAAGGATACGGTTGGCGGCGACCAGATCCTCGATCATCTCGTCCAAGGCGGTCACGATCGCTCCTGTCGAAAGGCGGCTCATCATGGGCAAAGTGGGCGCGAAGTCAATTTGCGCCGGGACGGCGGCGAATGACTATGGACAAGCCTGCGCCGCCGCCGGAATAGTAGCGGCAAGGGGAGGCGCCTGCTCGCGATGACGAAGCTCGACATATTCCCGCACATTTTTCCGAAGCGCTATTTCGACAAAATGGTCGAGATCGTTCCCAACAAGGACGCGATCCGACGTTGGACGAACATCCCGGTGCTGTACGACCTGGAAAAGCGCGTCGCGATGATGGATGAGTTCGAGCAGTATCAGCAGGTTCTGACGCTGTCGATGCCGGCGATCGAATACGTCGCGTCGCCCGACCAATCACCGGCGCTGGCGCGGCTTGCGAACGACGGCATGCATGAGATTTGCGCCCGCCATCCCGACCGGTTTCCCGCCTGGGTGGCCTCGGTGCCGATGAACAACGTCAAGGCGACGCTCGACGAGATCGGCCGCGCAGTCGAGAAGCTGGGTGCCAAGGGCATCCAGATCTTCACTAACGTCAACGGCCGGCCGCTTGACGATCCCGAATTCGCGCCGGTGTTCGAAAAGATGCATTCCTACGACCTGCCGATCTGGATGCATCCGACGCGCGGCCAGAAATTCGCCGATTACCCGGCGGAAAAAAGCTCGCGTTTCGACATCTGGTGGGTTTTCGGCTGGCCGTACGAGACATCGGCCGCGATGGCGCGCATGGTGTTCTCGGGCTTCTTCGATCGCTGGCCGAAATTGAAGATCATCACCCATCACATGGGGGCGATGGTGCCGTTTCTCGAGGCGCGCGTCGGCTTCGGTCTCGATCAGCTCGGCTCGCGCGAGGGCGCAGAAGAGGGCTATCGCAAGATCGTCGCCGACATGAAGGCCAAGGGTAAACGGCCGGTCGATTATTTCCGGCAGTTCTACGCCGACACGTCGATCAACGGTTCGCGCGCGGGCATGGAATGCGGCCTGCGCTTCTTCGGCATCGACCATTGCCTATTCGGCACCGACTGTCCGTTCGATCCCGAAGGCGGCCCGCTCTTTATTCGCGAGATCATCAAAGCGGTCGATGCGATGAAACTCTCGGCCACCGATCGCGAGAAGATGTATTCGGGCAACGCACGGCGTCTGTTGCGGCTCGCTTGACCGTGGCGCCCGCCAGCCAAAAGGCCAAATCCACGCGGCCGCCGCCGGCTGGCCGCGATTTCATCGACACGCTGGTCGTCGCCAACCGCGTGCTGTTCGATCACGACGTGGTCGACGCCTTCGGCCATGTAAGCGTACGGCATGACCGCGATCCGACCAAGTTTTTGATGGCGCGGCACCTGGCGCCGGGCTTGGTGACGGCCCGGGACATCGTCACCTTCGATCTCGACGCCAACGCAGTCGCCAATCCGGCCAAGCGCTATTACAGCGAGCGCTTCATCCACAGCGAGATTTATAAGCGCCGGCCCGACGTCGTCGCGGTGGTGCACTGCCACGCGCCACCGTTGATTCCGTTCGGCGCCACGCGCACGCCGTTGCACCCGGTCTATCACATGAGCGGCTTTCTCGGCGCCGGCACGCCGGTCTTCGACGTCCGCGAAACCGCCGGCATGACCGACATGCTCATCCGCACGCCGGCGCTCGGCGCCGCGCTAGCCGAAACGCTGGCCGACAAGCCGCTGGTGCTGATGCGCGGCCACGGCGCGACCATTGTCGGCGACGGGATTCCGCAAGCCGTCTATCGCGCGATCTATGCCCGGCTCAACGCGACGTTGCAGATGGACGCGCTCCGGCTCGGCACGCCGATCTATCTCGCACGCGAAGAAGCCACGAAGGCGGCCGCGTCGATCGATGGCTCGCTCGAGCGCGCTTGGAGCCTATGGGCGGACGTGGCGCGGGCCAAAATGAAAGGCCGCCGGGTGTAAAGCGCGCCCGGCGGCGGCGCGTCAGTCGCCTTCCTGCATGACCTGGCCGGCGGGCGACAGCACGATAAAGACTTCGCTGCCGTCCTTCATCGCCGTGCCGTGCCAATAATTGTCACAGCCTTTGCGCAGGTCCTTCACCTGGGTATAGCCGGCGGCTTCCATTTTCTTTTTAGCTTGCGGCATCGTTGAACTGTCGAGTTTGTCGTCGGGCGCGCAATTGTTGTGCATCTGGGTTTGTGCCGCGGCCGGCAGAATGACCGGCGCGGCGGCGATCAGCACGGCGCCAGCGGCCAGAACGATAAAGCGGTGTTTGAAGGTCATCATATGGGCCTTTCGCAATATGAGGGAAAGCCGGATTAGGACGATGAATTGCGGCAGCATTCGGGAAGGGATTTTAGCGGTCCGGCGTGAGGGAATCATGCCGGGCACCGGACGCCATGATGCGCGAACCCCGCCAGGGAGCCTGCGGCCGCAGGGACGATAGCGGGGTTCAATGGGTGGCTCGAAGCTCACCGCCCGACCACGAGGTCGGGCTTTCATCTGGGCGCTGATCGAACTGATCAGGTGGAGTCATGCGGTTTGGGCACCCTCCATCATGGTTGCGCCACCTCAAACGCTAATCCTCCTGGCGCCGCCGTCAATGGCCGAAATATGAAATCACCGGCAATTTTCTGTCCGCTTTGCACCGTGCCGCGGTAACCCGGCACGACCAAGGCGCAAGGGCGCTCAGTGCATCGAATCACTGCCGAGGAAGCGCGACGGGTCGTTGTCCGGTGGCACAGTGCGGACGATCTGGGTCGGTTTGAAATCGTCGCCAAGCGCGTCGAGCGCGCGCCTGATGCCTTCGACGATGGCGCGTTCGACCTTGCCGATATCGTATGCCGTCGTCCACACCATCAGACTCAACACCAGGGCGTCGCCAGCGAGGCTCGCGAGAAAAGTCTGCGGCGCGGGCGCCGACATCACGCCCGGAACCTTGGTCGCGACCTCGATCAACGTCTTTCGCGCCCGCTCGAGATCGGCGGTGGCGGGCAGGTTGACATCGACGTTCAGCAGCCGGCCGCCGTTGCGCGTATCGTTTTTGAGCGGTGTGTTCCAGATCGCCGAATTGGGCATGAACAGGAACAGTCCGTCGAACGTGCGCAAGCGGCAATTGAACAGGCCGATTTCCTCGACCGTGCCGCTCTGGCCGCCGACTTCGATGTAGTCGCCGATGCGAAACGGCCGAAGCCACAGCAGCATGATGCCGGCGGCGATGTTCGACAGCGTGCCTTGCAGCGCCAGACCGACGGCGAGACCGGCGGCGCCGACCACGGCGAGCAGCGAGGCGGTCTGGATGCCGAGCTGACTCAGTGCCACGATCACTGTCAGAATGACGATGGCGTAGCGCACCGCTGCGCCGAGAATCGGCTTCAGCATCGGATCGACGTGACCGACGCCGCCGAGGAGCCGGCGTAGCGCACGCTCGATCCAGCTGGCGACGATGAAGCCCACGACGAGGACCGCCAGCGAAGCGAGCACCCTCGGCATGAAGGTCTCCGCCCATTGCCAGATTACGTCGGCCATGTGAGTCAGGTGTTGCAGAGTGACGTCGTTCGACATGGTGCGCGGCGATCATGCCGACCGCGGCCGCGATGTCAACGGCGCTCAGTGATAGCCGATATCGGCGCGCACCTTGCCGCGGAACACCCAATACGACCAGCCGGTATACATGAGGATGACCGGCAACAAGAACAGCGTGCCTACCAATAGGAAGGCCTGCGTACTGGGCGCCGACGCAGCCTGCCAGAGCGTGAATTTGTACGGCACGATCATCGGCCACAGGCTGATGGTGATGCCGAAATAGGACATGAGAAAGAGCCCGATCGCGCCGATAAACGGCGCCGCCTCGGAGCGATTGTTGAGTGATCGCCACTCCCAAAATGCTAGCACGGCGGTGATGATCGGCACCGGCGACAGGAATCCGATATTGGGCCAGGCGAACCAACGGTGCGCGATGTACGGCTCGGCCAACGGCGTCCACAGACTGACCACGACGACGGCGACGAGCACGCCGATAAAGCAATAACGGCCGAGCCGGCGTGCCCAGTTTTGCAGATCGCCTTCGGTCTTCATGATCAGCCAACCGGTGCCGACCAGGCCGTAGCCGAAAAGTAGCGCCAGCCCTGTGAACAGCGAGAACGGCGTGAAACAGTCGAACGCGCTGCCGCTGAACTGCCGGCCGTCGACTTGGAATCCCTGGATAAACGCCCCAAGCACGACGCCTTGGGCAAAGGTCGCGAGCGCCGAGCCATAGCAGAAGGCGTGGTCCCAAAAGGTCCGGTGCTCGACGTCGCGATAATGGAACTCGAACGCGACGCCGCGGAAGACGAGGGCCAATAGCATCACCAGGATCGGGAAATAGACCGCCGGCAAAATGACGGCGAAGGCCAACGGGAAGGCCGCCAGAAGGCCGACGCCGCCGAGCACCAGCCAGGTCTCGTTGCCGTCCCAGACCGGCGCAATTGAATTCATGATGAGGTTGCGCGCGGCGCGATCCGGCGCGAAGCCGTAGAGAATACCGACGCCAAGATCGAAGCCGTCGAACAGCACGTAATAAAACACGCCGAAACCGAGAATGACGGTCCACAAGGGCACAAAATCGAACGGCAGCACGGTCATGCGGAATCCTCCGTACCGGCGACCGGCAAGGCGCGCACCGGACCTTCCGGCCGGCCGCTGGCGATCGGCTCGTCGGGCGCTTCGGTCGGTCCGCGCCGAACGACCCGCGCCATCATCGTCAGCCCGACCGGGTAGATGAGCAGGTAGACCAGAACGTAACCGGCGAGCGACAGCATGACGTCGATTCCGGTCAGCGCCGGCGACACCGAATCAGCGGTGCGGAGCAGCCCGTAGACGGTCCACGGTTGGCGCCCGACCTCGGTGGTCGTCCAGCCGGCGATGACGGCGACGAACCCGGCCGGCGAGGCGAGCTCACACAGGCGCAGGAACCAAACGGCATGTAGCCGATCGCGCGCTCTGAGCCACCAGCTCGCGGCGACCAGCGCCAGCATCAGTAAGCCGATGCCGACCATGATGCGAAAGGCGAAGAACGGGATCGCTACCGGCGGCCATTGGTCGCGCGGCCAATCCTTCAGGCCGCGGACGGTTCCATTCGGATCGTGGGTCAGGATCAGGCTGCCGAAATCCGGAATCTCGATTGTGTCGCGGTTGGTCGCGGCCGCTTGGTCGGGAATGGCAAAAAGGATCAACGGCACGTGTGACCCGGTCGTCCAATGCGCCTCGATCGCCGCCAGTTTCGCCGGCTGGTACTGGAGCGTGTTGAGTCCGTGTTGGTCGCCGAGAAAGATCTGTAGCGGCACGAGGACGGTGAGAAGCCACAATGTCATCGACAACATGACGCGGCTTTCTTCGGCAAAGCGGCCGCGCCGCAAATAATAGGCGGCGACGCCAATGACGACGAAACCGGTGGTGACATAGAACCCGACGACGGTGTGCGCGAAGCGGTATGGAAACGACGGATTGAAGATGATCCGCAACCAGTCGGCTGGAAAGAACCGGCCGTCGATCACCACGTATCCATCCGGCGTCTGCATCCAGCTGTTGGCGGCGAGAATCCAGAACGCCGAGAATAACGTGCCAAGTGCAACCATGAGCGCAGCGACGAAATGCGCCCACCGTGGCACCAGTTTGCGTCCGAACAGCAGCACACCGAGAAACGCCGATTCGAGAAAAAACGCCATGATGCCTTCATAGGCAAACAGCGGCGACAAGACGTTCGCCGTAGCATCGGCGTAGCGGCTCCAGTTGGTGCCGAATTGAAACGGCATGACGATGCCGGAGACAACGCCCATGCCGAAGGCAATCGCGAAGATGCGGGTCCAAAATGTCGAAAGACGGAAATAGATGTCACGCCGGGTGACGAGATGCAGGCCTTCGAGCAAGGCGATGAACGACGCCGTGCCGATGGTAAATGCGGGAAGCAGGATGTGCCAGGCGATCACCCAGGCAAATTGCAGCCGCGAAAGCAACAAAGGGCTGAGCGTCGCCACGGTTGTCGACATCGAAGGCTCCGTCCCGATATTCGACTGGACTAAGGCTGCACTTTAAGCCGGGCGCGCCGCAAACGGTTCGGCATATGATGTCGCGCGTCGATCTGTCTGTCAGCCAACGATTTTGGGTCGGAATTTGTTGCCTGCGAACATGTTCAGTATGGTGCCTGGAAGCGGCCTACGCATACGATGGCGCGATAGCAGGGGAGAGCGACGCAATGGCTTTGTTTGAATCGCTGTTGCTGGCGGCGCTGCTCGCGCTCGGCGCCGGCTTTGTCGACGCCTACGGCTATATAAGTTTGGGCCACGTTTTCGTCGCCAACATGACTGGGACGACCGTGCTGCTCGGCGTCGCGGCAGCGCATGGCGACGCCGCTTTGTCAGCCCATTATGTCCTGACGGTTGGCGCCTTCGCGGCTGGCGCGCTGATCGGCGCGCTGCTCAAACGCGTCAGTGGCCGCGGCTCGCTGCCATTGCTGCTTGGCGGTGTACTGCTCCTGGTGCTCGTCGTGGCGCCGTCGTCGCGGATCGAGGCGCTGGTGCTTCTGGCGGTGGTGATGGGGCTGCAAGGCGCGGCGGTGGTGCGGTTCCGTTCAATCAGTCTGCAAACCATCGTCATCACCGGCACCATCGTGCGGCTGGCCGAAGGCATGGTGACGACCGTTCTCGGCGGCGGCCGCGCCGAACCGCACGTGCACGAGGCCAACGTCCACCACGCGCTGACCTGGAGCGGCTATCTCATTGGCGCTGGCGTTGGCGGCGTCGCGCTTGAGCGGCTTGGCATGCCGTTGCTGCTGCCGGCCGGCGCGATACTCGCGGCCGCCGCGCTGCTTGGTTTGATCGAGGCACGTGATCCAGAGCCACGAAAAAAATAGGCGGGCCCACAGGCCCGCCTATCCCCTCGCGCGATCGCCAGTATGTGACGATTACGGCTTGATGCGCGCCGCCGCTTCCTTGGTGATGCTCAAATCGGTGTATTTGGCGATCTTGATATCCTTGGTCAGGAAGCCCAGCTCGCGTTGGGTTTCGATGTTGGCCTGCAAGGCCTTAAGATCGGGCAGCGCGTCCGGATTGCGGTAGTAGTCCTTGCCCTTGACGAAGAGCCAGGAGTCCCACACCGGTGCCGGAATTTTGGTCAGGTTGACCGCGATCTGCACCGCTTCGGCGTGGTTCTTAGGATCCTGGAACCACCGCATGACACGGATCGTGTCTTCCATGAAATCGACCATTGCGGCGCGGTTCTTCTTCAGCCAGCCGCTGCGTGCGACCCAGACGATCATCTGCGTCCGGCCGACTGCTTCCTTCTGTGTGAACAGCGGATGCGCCGTCTTCAACAGATCGGGATTGGTCGAGAACGGCAGAACGCCGGGAATGAGCGCGACCTTTTTCTCGTCGAGCATGTTGCGCATGTTCGGGAACGCCGCCTCGACGATGGTGACGTCTTTCCGGTCGTCCAGGTGATGCTTGCGCAGCATGGCGCGCATGGCGATGTCGACGGCACTGCCGGCGACGTTGGTCGCCAGCACCTTACCCTTGAGATCTTCGACCGTTTTGATGCCGCTGTCGTTGCGGACGAAATATTGATCGGTGTAGTAGCCGGGCACGCCGTCCTGGAAGTCGTCGCTGATGACACGTAGATCGTCGAGCCCCGCGTTCTGGATGGCGAGCGCCAGCGACGAATAAGCCAGGTCGCCGATGTCGAGCTGATCGCTGGCCAGCGCCGTGATCATCTGCGGCGTGCCCTGGAAGCGCGTCACCTCGAGCGTGTAGCTCTTGCCCATGTGCGTCATTAGCTCGGGCTTGGTCGGCAAGAGCGACGACCAATTGGCGACCGGGACGACGTAGCTGAGACTGATCTTGATCGGGTCGGCCTGCGCCGACAGCGCGACACAAGCGAACGCCGCCGCGATGCACGCGGCGAGCGCGGAACGGATCACACGCATTGGTCCTCCCCTGAGAGTGAGCGCCCGCCGTCGTTTTTCGTCCGCGATCCGTGTGCCGGACCGCGCCGCGGCAGGTATTTTAGAACGCGTTCACTATTGGATCCGGTCTGCGCTTTGTCAAGCTGAGGGGGTCAGCGGCGCGGCTGCAAACCGTCGACCAGAACCTGCAGCACGCGGCGGAGCGCCGTCAGCCCGTGCGCGAGATTAGGTTCGTTCTGATCGTCGGCGAGCCAGCGACGCACTTCGGCGCTGTAGATGTCGAAGATCGCTCGGGCGACCAGCCTGTCGTCGCCGGCCGCGACGATGATTCCCTCGGCACGGGCGCGCGCCACAACCGCGGCGACGCCGGCAACGATCCGATCGCGATGCGCCTGAAAACGGCGCGCTTCCGGCCCATGCGTGTAGAAGGTCAGCTCGCGCAGCAGGAAACGCGCGAGGTTCGGCTGCCGCGTGAAATAGGCATAGAAGTCGTGGAACACAGCGACCAGCCGGTCGACGAGCGCCGGCGCCGATGACGATTGCGCGAAAGCTTGCGCCGCGAGCTCGATCAGCTCGTCGTTGAAGATCAGGAACAGCAGGTCGCGCTTGTCGGCTGCATAGGTGAAGAGCGTGCCGAGGCCCACGCCCGCACGCTTGGCGATGGCGCGCGTCGTGGTGGCGTCATAACCCTTCTCGACGAACAGCTCGCGCGCAGCCCGGCGGATGTTGCCGAGCCGGCGGGCCTTGCTGCGCTCGCGCAGGCCGCCCTCGACCGTGCGGCCGCCGCCACGCGCCATCGGTGCCGCCACGGGCGACGTCTCCTTTGCGTCGGCCGGCGCCCGCGCTTGACAGTGGCGCGGGCCCAGGCCAAAAGTGAACACGTTCAAAATAATCCGGTGTCGACGCTCGACGCAAGGGGAGCGCGGAGAATGGCGCAGCGCAAGACGGCATTGGTGACCGGCGCCGCAAGCGGCATCGGCGCTGCGGCGGCCGTGGCGCTGGCGCGCGCCGACTACGACGTCGCCATCAATTACAGCCGCAGCGCCGGACCCGCGCGCGAGGTCGCGGAGCAAGCGCAGAAACTCGGAGCGCAAACGCTGCTTTGCCAATGCGACGTCGCTGACGACGCCGCCGTGCGCGCGATGCTCGCCGAAGTCGCCGCGAAGTTTGCGCGGCTCGACGCGCTGATCAACAACGCCGGCACGACGACCGAAGTCCGGCCCAAGGATTTCGACGCGATGACCGTCGAAGAATGGGATCGCGTCTTCGCGGTCAACGTGCGCGGCATATTTTCGGTGACGCGCGCGGCGTTGCCGCTGCTGCGCAAGGCGCCGCATCCGGCGATCGTCAACACCGCCAGCATTGTCGGCTTGCGCCCGGGTCCGCAGCCGCTGCCCTATGCCGCCAGCAAGGCGGCCGTGGTCAATCTGACCAAAACGCTCGCGTTCAATCTCGGTCCTGAAATCCGCGTCAACGCCGTGGCGCCGGGCTGGATGGAAGGCGATTGGATGAAGCGCATGCTCAAGGACAAGTACGACGATCTGATGGGCCGGCGCGCCAAGCTCACGCCGCTGAAGCGTGTCGTGACGGCCGAAGACGTCGCCGAGACGATGCTGTCGCTCATCGAAGGCAACCGTTTCGTCACCGGCGAGATCGTCGTCGTCGATGGCGGATTTTCGAGTTCGACCTGATGCTGCCCGGCGTCGTGCCGTTTCCGCCCGAGTTCGCCGC
>JAGWIH010000017.1 GCA_028866355.1 Alphaproteobacteria bacterium | reverse complement strand
CAGGCGCCGGCTCCCGCATTCCTTTATAAGATGCCGCAGCTCGCGCCCGCGCATTCCGCGAAAATCCATGTCCGCGTCGACGCGATGAAGTACGACCATATGATTGCGAGCGAATACGCATTCTGCACGGCCGACGGCCACGGCGGTGCCACCGCTGCCGCCAACAAGAATCCGAGCATTTCGTGGTCGAAGGGTCCGGCTGCCACGAAGTCCTATGCCGTCATCGTTTACGACACCGATTCGCCGGCCGAGCATCGCGAGCTGATGAACCAGAAAGACAAGACGCTGACGAAATCGGTCAAGCGCAAGATCTTCTTCCACATGGTGCTGGTCGACATTCCGGCCAACGTGATGACGGTTCCCGAAGGCGCGGCCTCGAACGAGCGGCTGCTGCACGGCAAGCCGGCATCGGCCATCAAGGTCGGCGTGCCCGCCGCGAACAGTTACACCGGGGCTTTTGCCACGAACGACGCGCTGAAGGGCACCTATTATGGCTATGACGGCCCGTGCTCACCGTGGAACGACGAGAACACCCATCACTATCACTTCGTCGTTTACGCGTTGAACGTGCCGTCGCTCGGCCTCAGCGGCGATTTCAGCGGCGAAGCCGCGGTCGCGGCGATGAAGGGCAAGGTGTTGGCGCAGGGCCAGTTCCTCGGCGTCTATTCGACCAACCCGGCCGTCATGGCCAAGTTGAAGAAGTAGCGAAAACCACCGGGAGGGACGAACGATGAAAATCCGTTGGCTGATTGCCACGCTCGCCGGCGCGGCATTTTTCGCCGTCTCGGCGATGGCGCAGCAGCCATCGCCGCCGCCGTCGGCACCGCCCGCCTATGGGCCGCCGATCACCTTGGCGCAGGCGAAAAAGGTCATGGCCGCCGCGGAGGCCGAAGCACGGAAGTCTCCCTTCCCGGTGGCGATCTATATCATCGAGCCGAGCGGCGGTCTGGTGATGATGGAGCGCATGGACAATACGCAATACGGCTCGGTGGCGCTCGCGCAGAAGAAGGCCGAGACGGCGGCCATGTTCAAGCGGCCGTCGCAGGCGCTGCAGGACCGTGTCCAAGGCAATGTCTCGTTGCTCACGCTCGGCGCACCGACCCTCGTCGGCGGCGGCTTGCCGATCGTGGAGCACGGCAAGATCATCGGTGCCATCGGCGTCAGCGGATCACCGGGAGCGCCGCAGGACGAACAGGTGGCGAAGGCCGGCGTCGAGGCGCTCAAATAGCCGCGCACGCTTGATCGGATAACGCCTTCCGTGCTTCATCGCTCGCGGTGAGGCGCGGGAGGCGTAACTTTTCATGCAGACTTTCGGCATCATCGGCGGCGGCGCCTGGGGTACCGCGTTGGCGCAAGTCCTGCGGCGCGCCGGCCGCGACGTCGTCTTGTGGGCGCGCGAAGCCGAGGTCGTGACGGCGATTTCGACCGTCGCCGAAAACCCAATTTTTTTGCCCGGCATCAAGCTCGAACGCGGCATCCGCGCGACCGGCGAGCTCGCCGCGGCGGCGCAGGCCGACGCCGTCTTGCTGACGACCCCGGCGCAGCACCTGCGCGCCATCGCGACGCAGCTCGCGCCGCATTTGCCCAAGGATGTGCCACTGGTGCTGTGCACCAAGGGTATCGAGGAAAAAACCGGCGCGTTGATGAGCGAAGTCGCCGCTGCTGCCGTGCCTGGCGCGCCGCTTGCCGTGCTGTCGGGGCCGACCTTCGCGCGCGAAGTGGCCGCCGGCCTGCCGACGGCGGTGACGCTGGCCGCGGCCGACGCGGCGCTCGGCGCCAAGCTGGTCGCGGCGCTCGGCGGCCGCGGCTTCCGGCCCTATCTCTCCGGCGATCCGATCGGCGCGCAGGTTGGCGGCGCCGTCAAGAACGTGCTGGCCATCGCCTGCGGCGTCGTCATGGGCAAGAAGTTCGGCGATAACGCGCGTGCCGCGTTGATCACGCGCGGCCTTGCCGAGATGGTCCGCCTGGCGGTTGCCAAGGGCGGCAAGGCCGAGACGCTGATGGGCCTGTCGGGCCTCGGCGATCTGACGCTCACCTGTACCGGCTTGCAGTCGCGCAACCTGTCGCTTGGGCTGGCGCTCGGCGAAGGCCAGACGCTGGCGGCGATCCTCGGCGCGCGCCGGTCGATCGCGGAAGGCGTCACCTCGTCAGCCGCTTGCGTCGCGCTGGCGCGCAAGCTCGGAATCGAGATGCCCATTGTGCAAGCCGTTGACGCAATCCTGCATCACGGCGCCGCGATCGACCGCGAAATCGAAGGCTTGTTGGCGCGGCCGTTCAAAGCCGAGCACACGGCGGGGCCAGGCTGATGCCGACGGCCATCGCCATCCGCCACGTCGCGTTCGAGGATCTCGACGCCTTCGGTCCGGCGCTGGCGGCGCGCGGATATAAGGCAAGCTATCGCGACGCGCCGGTCGACGATCTTAACGCCGCCGATATTGCCGATTGCGACCTCCTTGTCGTGCTCGGCGGGCCGATCGGCGTCTACGAGGAGGATCGTTATCCGTTCCTCAAGCCGGAAATCGCGCTGATCGAAAAGCGTCTCAAGGCGGGCAAGCCGGTGCTCGGTATCTGCCTCGGCGCGCAGCTCATGGCACGCGCGCTCGGCGCCAAGGTCTATGCGGCCGGCTTCAAGGAAATCGGTTGGGCCGGCATCAGTTTGAGCGCCGGCGGCCGCGCGTCGCCCTTGGCGAAACTCGTGCCGGGGACGCGCGTGCTGCATTGGCACGGCGATACGTTCGATCTACCGTCCGGCGCGACGCATCTCGCCTCGACTCCGCGCACACCCAACCAGGCCTTCGCCGTCGGCCGTCACGGTCTCGCGCTCCAGTTCCATCTCGAGGTCAGCGCGACCGGGCTGGAGCGTTGGCTGGTCGGTCACGCAATCGAGATCGGCGCCACGCCGCGGGTCACCGTGCCGCGGCTGCGGACCGACGCCGGCAAGTTCGCCGCCGAGCTCGCGCCGCACGGCCGCGCCGTACTCGAAAGCTGGCTCGACGGCCTGAAGGGATGACGCGGCGGATCGTCGTTCTCACCGGCGCCGGTGTTTCGCAGGAATCGGGACTCGATACGTTCCGCGATCCCGACGGAATCTGGTCGAAATATCGCGTCGAAGACGTCGCGACGCCCGAGGCCTTCGCGCGCGATCCGCGCAAGGTGCACGACTTCTACAATCTACGGCGGCGCAATCTGCTGGCGGGCCACGTCAAGCCGAATACCGCGCATGCGGCACTGGCGGAACTCGAGCGAATCTGGCCAGGCGAATTCCTGCTGGTGACGCAGAACATCGACGATCTGCACGAGCGCGCCGGGTCGCAAAATCTCATTCACATGCACGGCGAGATGCGCAAAGTGCGCTGCGCCGCCTGCGGCGCGGTGACCGCGAACGACGCCGACCTGTCGCTCGCTTCGGTGTGCGGCGCGTGCACGAAACTTGGGGCCCTGCGGCCGCACGTCGTCTGGTTCGGCGAAATGCCGCTCGAGATGGAGCGGATCGGCGAAGCGTTGGCGCATTGCGACCTGTTCATCTCGGTCGGCACGTCGGGCAACGTCTATCCGGCGGCCGGCTTCGTCGCCGAAGCCAATGTCGCCGGCGCCCGGACGGTCGAGCTCAATCTCGAACCGTCGCTCGGCCGCAGCCATTTCGCCGAAGGCCATTACGGCAAGGCGACTTCGGTGGTGCCCGAATTCGTCGCCGCGCTTCTTGCCGAGCGGTAAAGGCTTCCGCCCACGGCTAGCGCCGCCGCGCGCGCGAGAGTAGATTCCGGCTCAATGGAGCGCTCCTTCAAGCACGAGGTCCAGTCGCTCAAATTAGGCGACGGCGAGATTTTCCACGGTGAAGGCATCCTCGCCGTCACCAAGGCGTTGCTGCAATCGGGCGTCAGCTATGTCGGCGGTTATCAGGGCGCGCCGGTGTCGCACCTGCTCGACGTTCTGGTCGACGCGAAAGAGACCATGGACGGACTTGGCGTCCATCTCGAGACCTGCGCCAACGAGGCGTCGGCGGCCGCGATGCTCGGCGCTTCGATCAACTATCCGATCCGCGGCGCGGTGACCTGGAAGTCGATCGTCGGCACCAACGTCGCCGCCGACGCGCTGTCGAATCTCGCGTCGCCCGGCGTCAAGGGCGGCGCGCTCGTCATCCTCGGCGAGGATTACGGCGAAGGCGCTTCGGTGATCCAGGAGCGCTCGTACGCCTATGCGATGAAATGCACCATGCCGTTGCTCGATCCACGGCCCGACCTGCCGTCGATCGTGCGCGCGGTCGAGGAAGGCTTCGATCTGTCCGAGGCGAGCCACGCGCCGGTCATGCTCGAGCTGCGCATCCGCGCCTGCCACGTGACCGGTGAGTTCGCGGCCAAGGCCAACCGGCCGGGCACGCATTCGGCCCTCAACAAGTTTAACGCGCCGGCGCCGCACGATTACAACCGGCTGTCGCATCCGCCGGTGACCTTCGTGCAGGAACGCCTCAAGGTCGAGGAGCGTCTGCCGGCGGCGCGCGATTTCATCCGTGCGCACAAGCTCAACGAGATCTTCGCCGGCGATCTGGACGAGATCGGCATCGTCGTCATGGGCGGGCTTTATAACGTGCTGGTGCGGGCGCTGCTGCGCCTCGGCCTCGCCGACCTGTGGGGCCAATCACGGATTCCGATCTATTGCCTCAACGCGGTCTATCCGCTGGTGCCGGAGGAGGTGCGTGAATTCTGCACCGGCAAGCGCGCCGTGCTGGTCGTCGAGGAAGGCCATCCCGATTACATCGAGCAGCAGATCAACGTCATCCTGCGCCGCGCCGACATCAACACGCGCGTCGAAGGCAAGGGGACGCTGCCGCCCGCGGGCGAATACACGGCCGAAATCATGCTCAAGGGCCTTGCCGCGTTCCTCGCCGCGGCGCGACCGGCCGGCGTCGCCGCCGACGCGATCGTCAAGGCGGTCGACGCGTTGATCGGACGCAAGGACGAGGCGGCGCGCGACGTTGGCCATTTGCCGGCGCGGCCGCCGACCTTTTGCACCGGCTGTCCCGAGCGGCCGGTGTTCAGCGCGCTCAAGCTGCTGCAACGCGAGACCGGCCCGGCCCATATCAGCACCGACATCGGCTGCCATTCCTTCGCCACCTTCGCGCCGTTCAGTATGGGCAACTCGATCCTCGGTTACGGCATGAGCCTCGCCGCCGCCGCGGCCGTCGGACCCAATTTGGCCAAACGGCCGATCTCGGTGATGGGCGACGGCGGCTTCTGGCACAACGGCGTCATCACCGGCGTCGTCTCGAGCCTGTTCAATCAAGGCGATGGCGTGCTGATCGTGATGCAGAACGGCTACGCCTCGGCGACCGGCCAGCAATACCTGCCGTCGAGCGCGGGCGCCCGGCCGGGCGGTGCCGCCACCATGGATATCGAACGCACGCTGAAGGCGCTCGGCGTGCGCTGGCTCAAGACGGTGCGCAGCTACAGCGTCGCCACGATGGCGAAGACGCTGCGCCAGGCGATGACAACAAAAGCCGCAGGACTCAAGGTCATCATCGCCGACGGCGAATGCCAACTCGCGCGTCAGCGGCGCGTCGGGGCCGATGATGCGGCGCGGCTTGCCGCCGGCCGGCGCGTGATCAAGGCGCGCTATGGCGTCGACGATGCGATCTGCACCGGCGATCATTCCTGCATCCGCTTGTCGGGCTGTCCGTCGCTCACCGTCAAGCCGAGCCCCGATCCGCTGCGCACCGATCCGGTGGCGAGCGTCGTCGATAGCTGCGTCGGCTGCGGCCTGTGCGGCGAGGTCGCGCACGCCGCCGTGCTGTGCCCGTCCTTCTATCGCGCCGAGATCGTGCGCAATCCGTCGTGGTGGGACCGCGCCATCGACCGGATCCGCCGGCGCGTGATCGCGCGTCTCGGCGGCGCGGCCGGGACGGCGGCGGCATGACCGCCGAGGTTCGTCCGCTCTCGATCCTGATCGCGGCGCTCGGCGGCGAAGGCGGCGGCGTGCTCAGCCAGTGGATTGTCGCGGCCGCGGCGCGTTGCGGCTTTCCGGCGCAAAGCACGTCGATCCCCGGCGTGGCGCAACGCACCGGCGCGACCACCTATTATCTCGAGATCATGCCGGTCCCGGCGCCGGAACTTGGCGGCCGCCGGCCGGTGATGGCCCTGATGCCCGGCATCGGCGACGTCGATCTGCTGCTGGCGACCGAGCTGGCCGAGGCGACGCGGCAGATTGCGCTCGGCTTCGTCACGCCCGATCGCACGCATGTCGTCGCGTCGCTGGCGCGCAGCTACATCATGCCCGAGAAAATGGCGATGGCGGACGGTCGGCTCGACGATACGCGGCTGGCCGCGCTTGTCGCGCGTCACGCCCGTGCCAGCCTGTTCCTCGATCTGGAGGCGTTGGCGTACGAATCCGGTGCGATGGTCAACGCCATCATGCTCGGCGCGCTCGCCGGCACCGGCATGCTGACGATTCCAATCGAGACCTTCGCGGCGGTCATCGCCGAAGGCAGCCGCGCGGCGGATGCCAATTTGCGCGGCTTTCGCGCCGGATTGGCGGCGGCGCAGCGCGGCCAATCCGAGATGCCGCGGTCGCCGACGAAACGGTGGCGTCTCGGCACGGCCGATCTGGCGACGGTCGAAGCCGAAGCCGCGACCTTGCCGGAATCCCTCCGCCCGCTCGTCATCGAAGGCATCCGCCGTCTAGCGCACTATCAAGACGCCGATTACGCGTGGGACTATGTCGAGCGCGTCAAACGCGCGGTCGCAATCGATGCCGCCGCGGGCGCGGGCGGTAAGCTCGCCCAAGCAGCGGCGCGGCATCTGGCCTTGCGGATGTCGTTCGAGGATGTGATCCGCGTCGCGCAGGTCAAATCCGATCCGGCGCGGTTGGCGCGCATCCGCATCGAGCTGGGCGCCGCTTCCGGCGATCCCGTTCGTGTCGTCGAATATTTCAAGCCCGGCATCGACGAGCTGTGCTCCATCCTGCCGCCGGCGCTGGCGCGGCGGATCCTGGCGCTCGCCGAGCGGCGCGGCTGGCTTGGCCGCGTCTATTGGGGCATGCACATCAAGACGCACACCGTCGCGGGCTATCTGCGCCTCAAGGCGCTGGCCGCGTTGCGGCGCTATCGCCGCAAAACGCACCGCTTCCAGGCCGAGCAGCGCGAGATCGAAACCTGGCTCGCGGCGATCGCTGATGCAGCCGCGCTGTCACCGCCGCTCGCGCTTGAGATTGCCGAATGCGCCAACCTAATCAAGGGCTATGGCGATACCTGGAAGCGCGGCATGGCGAACTATCGCGCCATCTTCGAGCATGTGGTGCGGCCGGCGCTGGCGCGGCGGCTGCCGGTTGCCATCGCCGCCGACGCGGTGGCGAATGCGCGCACCGCGGCGCTTGCCGATCCGGACGGCGTGCGCTTCGGCGCGACGCTCGCCGATATCGAAAAGCGCACGGTGCTTCAGGTCGCCGAATAAGCCGTTTCGCCTTGCCGCAATTACGCCGCGATTGAGCGATATCGCATCGTCGTTCGCACCGCTTCGCGCGCGAGGGAGGGATTCCATGCGGTTGGCATTCGCGGCGCTCGCCGCCGGCCTGATTCTCGCACCGGCTTTGGCGCAGGCCCAGGCGCAATCGCAGATCACCTGTGCGCAGCTACCCAAGGCGGCGGAGTTTGTGAACACCAAGCTCCAACCGGGTCCCAACACCGATGCGGCCAAGCGGCATCTCGAAGCGGCGCAACATGCGACGTCGGATGCGCAGTGCGTCGCCGAGCTGCGCAAGGTCGATTATTACGCCAAGCGCTCGATGGCGGGCGATAAGCGTGCCGCGGCCAAGGCGCAGTCGGCGCCGCCGCCGGCTCAAGGCCAGGCTCAGCCCCAGGCACCGGCCCAAGGCCAGGCGCAATCGCCGATTTCGTGCGCGCAGCTGCCGCAGGCCGCCGACTTCGTGAACACCAAGCTGAAGCCGGGTCCCAACACCGACGCCGCCAAGCAGCATCTCGCCGCGGCGCAGAACGCAACCTCGGACAAGCAATGCACCGCCGAATTGCGTCAGGTCGATTATTACGCCAAGCGGTCGCTGGCGGCTGACCAGCACGCCGCGCGGCATGTCAAATGCGGCGACATGCTGCATCCGACCCGGCCGGGCGGCGTCGATTATCACGGCCCGCCGGTGCCCGGCTGCCTGCCGGTCCGCCTCTGGTAGTCCGCCGTCGCGGCGGACGTTAAGATCGCCGCGATCAAGGGGGCGGTGATGCGCAAGGTCGTGATCTGGGACGCGCCGACGCGTCTCTTCCATTGGCTCACCGCGATCCTGGTTGCCGCCGCCTATGCGACGTGGCGGTTCGACCAGATGGATTGGCACATCTGGGTCGGCTATGCGCTGCTCGCGCTGGTCATCTTCCGGTTGCTGTGGGGATTGTTCGGCAGCGAAACCGCGCGCTTCGCCGCGTTTCTCGCGCCGCCGCGCGCCGCGTTCGTGCACCTCGCGCACCTCTTCCGCCGCGAGCCCGATCGCGAGATCGGCCACAATCCGGCCGGCGGCTGGATGGTGCTGGTGCTGTTGGCGCTATTGCTCGGCGAAGCCCTGAGCGGCCTTTACGTCAATAACGATGTCGCCGACCCCGGTCCGCTGACCCAAATCGTTCCGGCGCGGATCAGCAACCTGATCGACGCGCTGCACACCTATCTATGGTGGACGCTGCTGGCCGCGGTGACGCTGCACGTCCTCGCGGTCGCGCTTTACCGGATGGCCAAGGGCCAGAACCTGGTGCTGCCGATGGTGACGGGCCGCAAGACGCTGCCGCCGGAGATGCGGGCGCCGGCACTGGCCGGACCGCTCCGCATGCTCCTGGTCTTAGGCGGCAGCCTTATTGCGGTCGCCGTTCTGATCAACTTCCTTTAAGCGCGGCTCAGCTCTTCGGCACGACAACCTGGCCGCAAATCTCGCCGGCCGGATGATCGGTGCTGTGCACGTTGATGTAAAAGCTGCCGGCCTCGAGCTGCTGCGCCTGTTCCGGCGTCAGCGTCACCTTGCCGGTGATCGGGCTCTTCACCGGTTCACCCTTCTTGGTGAGCCAGATCACGACGGGGCCGCCGCACTTGGCGCCATTCGCGCCGTTGTGGAAATGCGACATCGTCACCGGAGCCGACAGGCCGCTATAATTGATATGCCAGGTCAAGATGCGCGTGCTCGCGTCCCACGTCAGAGACGCGGTGCCCTTACCTTTCGTCATGACCGGCGGCGTTTGTTCCGCGCCGGTCAACTGCGCCTTGATTTTCACCGATGCGGCGGTCGCCGATCCCGCCCAGACGACGCAAGCGAGCGCCGCGAGTGCGAAGACAATCCGCCGAGAAACTACACGCATCATGCCACCCCTCCTTCAACTGGTTGGTATCGCGCGGTTTCGTTCCGCGGATCGGCGCAAGTCTATGCGACCGGCCCGCGGCAACATAGGGCGATCGCGATGCTTCACGGCAACGTTACGGCCAGGGCGGCGACCGGCCTGAAAGGCCGGGAATCGCAAGCCGCTGGACGCGCATCACGTGCGGACGGCGAGCAGGAGTCTGATTGGCGGACCCGGCGAGATTCGAACTCGCGACCTCTGCCTTCGGAGGGCCAGCGCTCTATCCAACCGCATTACGGGTCCGTTGGTGGCGCCGCTAAACCGCGGGCGCGTGGGTTGTGCCAGCATTCCTGGCGATGTCGAAAACCGCGGCAATTCTGCGCACGAAGGGCCGCATCGCCGCTCGCACCGTGACTCGTGCCCCGTCGATTTCAAGGAGGCCGTCTGAGGCAAGCTCAGCGAGATGCGCCCGCTCACGCGTGAAGTCGAACGATGGCAGATGCATGGCTGCAACCGCCTGCAGGTCAACGGTCAGATCGCACATAAGGCGCTCGATCACGGCAGCTCGGAGCCGGTCTTCGGCGGTCAGAGCATACCCCCGCGCGACCGCCAGACGGCCCGCCGCGGCCGCCTCCCGATAGGCGGCGATCCGTGGCGTGTTCTGCACGTAGCCCTGTGGCAACCGGCCGATGGCCGAAGCGCCGAATCCGAGCAGGGCGTCGGCGCGATCGATGGTGTAGCCTTGGAAATTGCGGTGCAGGGTGCCGGCGTCGAGGGCGTGGGTGAGCGGATCGTCCGACTTGGCGAAATGATCGAGGCCGATGCGGCGATAGCCGGCGGCGACGAACGTCTCGGCGATCGCTTCCGCCTGGGCGAAGCGCATGGCCGCGTCCGGCAAGGCGGTTTGGTCGATGTGCCGCTGATTTGCCTTCACCGCCGGCACGTGCGCGTAGCCGAAAACCGCGACGCGATCGGGCGCCAGCGCGAGGACGCGTTCGGCGGTTTTGACGCATGAGGCGACCGTCTGATGCGGCAGGCCGTAAATCAAATCGAAATTGATCGCGCGGATGCCGGCGCTGCGCAGTCGACGCACAGCCGCTTCCGTGGCGTCAGCGCTCTGGATTCGATGGAT
This sequence comes from Alphaproteobacteria bacterium, assembly GCA_028866355.1. Classification (GTDB taxonomy): domain Bacteria; phylum Pseudomonadota; class Alphaproteobacteria; order ATCC43930; family CGMCC-115725; genus REEB95. The sequence continues at coordinate 6,374 of JAGWIH010000017.1, read as the reverse complement.
GGCGTGTTGCACCACCGGATCGAAGGTCTGCACGCCGAGGCTCGCGCGCGTGAAGCCACAGGTGCCCAGGGCCATCGCCATTTCGGACGTCAACATCCGCGGGTCGATCTCGATCGCGATTTCGGCGCCAGCTTCGATTAGGAAGTTGCGGAAGATCGCCTCATACAGGCGATGCATCGCCGAGGGGCCGATAATCGTCGGCGTGCCGCCGCCCCAATGAAGGTGGGTAACGCCCAATCGCGCGGGCAGCAAAGCGGCAACAAGATCGATCTCGGCCAACAACGCATCGACGTAATGGCTGATCGCGGCGTCGTCGCTCGGGATTTTGGTATGACAGCCGCAGTACCAGCACAGCGCGCGGCAATAGGGGACGTGAAAATAGAGCGATGCGGTCGCGCTTGGATCGAGCGCGCGAAGCCAATCGCGGGCCACGACATTATCGATGGCCGGCGTGAAATTCGGTGCCGTCGGATAGCTCGTGTAGCGCGGCAGCCGCTCGGCGGCGGTGCCTTGTAGTAACGGGGATAACGCGGCCACGGAGCAGCGCCTCAGAATGCCGGCAGCGACACGTCGTCGTTCGGTGTCACCGCGACCCCTTCGACCTCGATCAACCAATCGGGTCGGCAGACGGCGCCTTGCACGATGACGCTGGGCAAATACGGATAATGCTCCGCCAGATAGGTACCAACGTGCGAGAAATCGGTCGGATCGCGGAGATACACGATCAAATACATCATGTCCGTTAGCGTCGCCGATCCCGATTTCAGCAGCGCATCGACATTGCCGAGAGCGCGTTCGAGTTGCCGCAAAACGTCGCCCGGAAACAGCACGGAGCCAGCCTCGTCGATGCTCGCGGTGCCCGAGATGAATAAGTGTGCGCGATCGGCGTAGGCGACGCGGGTACCGCGCTCGAAGGTGACGTTGTAGTTCGCGGTCGGACAGAGCCGCTGAAAATCGTTCAGGTAGGATATCTGTCCTGGCGCGAGGTCGAGCGCGGAATAGGCGTCCATCGCGACCAGGTCGTGGCGATGTGCGCATGCGCCCTCGATGCCGGTGCTGGCAATGAAATGGCTGTCCGCCGTCAGGCCCTGGTTCGTGAACAACTCACGCCGGCTGTCGACCATGCCTTGATAGAAGACGTCGACATCCTTGAGATAGATCCAAGTACGGACGCAGTGATCGCGCAGATTCGCGCCTTGGCTTTCGAGCGTCTTGATCAGATCAGCGAACACCGCCCGCGTCTGTAAGGCGGCAGAGCCATCTTTCTCGTGGTCGTCGGCGCACAGCCGAGTGCTCCAGAGATGTCGGCGGCCGTTCTTCTCGACCAGCAGATGACGCGGCGACAGACGCCGCCGCACGAACGGCCCGGCCTCGACGTGATAGGCAAGCAACGCAAGTTTGGCACCTGTCAGCGGCGGCTGCTCCACGATCGAGACCGACACGCCGTCGTCGGGGTCCATCGCCAGAGGGCTGTTGCGGACGGCCGTCGCCTGGTTAAGAACATCGCTGAGGAAGATGCGGCGGAACACCGCCGTCTCGGGCGCTAGGCCGAGCGACCGGCGCGCCGCCGCATAGCGCTCCGTGACGGCGTCGATCTGGGCGCGGAAATCGGCGCCGGGCGGAATCGTGACGGCAATAAAGTGCTCCGATCCACCCTTCGTGCCGTAGAAGCTCCGCGTCGCGAAGCCGCGCTCGATTTGCGCCGCACGCCAATCTCCGGCGTCGAGGCTGCGCATGAGGCCGTTTCCGCTAAGCCGTCGTGATGGGGTGGTCGGGATACGCAAGTTGGTCCCGATCGCGCCAAGTCGGGCGGACATAGTTGATCTCCATGAGGCGGCGTACGCCGACGATCGGCCGCGGCTCGAAACCGTGCCACGTATTCGGTCCCGGCACGAAGATGACAGCGCTGTTGAACGCAGCCGCGGTACGAGCGATCCAGCGCTTCTGGTCGTCATAGATATCGGTGCCCCAATCCTTCGCTTCCGGTCCGGTGCAGAGATAGATCACCATCGAGAAGAGCTTTTCGGGAATGTCGCGGTGCGGCTCTAACCAAGCGCCGTCGGTGTCCTGGATATACTCCATGCGCAGAAATCCGCCGTCGACCTGGATGCCGCAAACTTGCGCGAAGAGGCGAGCGATGTCGGGACGCTGCATCGCTTCGGCGAAACGGGCGCAGGCGGGAAAGCGCTCGCGCAGCCGCGGGGTGAAGAAAATGCGCTTGCCGTTTTCGCGGTCGCGCACGCCATGGTTGTCGCCGACGTGTGGTGGCGCGATCGGCAGGAGCAGCACGCCGACCGCCAGGCTTTCCGGCAGAACGGAAGTCAGATTCCAGTGCCGATAGGGTTTGTCATCGCGCCGCGCTCGCCGCAAAGAATCGGCGCAATGTCTGGCAATGATTGCGGCCTCCGGAATCGGCGGAAATTCGGCGGTATGCCCGATGACCGGCCACGCGACGCTGGCCGTGCTCATCGAGGCGCCCATTCGATCGCCTTGCGTAGCAGCGGCACCGATTTGGCGAAGGCGCTGACGCTATGGCGCCAGTACTCGCGGCGGACGTACCAGTCCGAATCGACGTAGCACAGCTGCAGACTCATGCGCTGGCCCTTCTGTGGCAGAAAACCGTGCCAGGAATGGTCGCAGACGCGGAACATCAGCATGCGGCCGAACTCGGGAGCGAACTCGAAGGCATAGTCGTTGCGATCGGCGCTGCGCAGCACGCGCAACCGGCCGCGTTCGTACGGCCATTCGCGGCTGAAGCCCACCAGCACCGTGATGATCTTGTGCTTCGAATCGGGATGGGCATAGCCCTCGTTGTAATGGCCGCTGGTGTTGCCCATCATCACGATGCACGGCGGATAGGCGCTCAGATCGGTATCGAACTTTCGCTCAACGAGCCGGCGGAAGCGCGGACTCAGCAGATCGCGAATTGCGTCGCCGAATCGCGGTCCGTAGTGCAGATCGGGCAGGGCATAGCTGCCGCGATCGGGAATCGCCGGCGCATCGACGAGGACTTCATTCTTGTGTCGTGGCGCGATGGCGTGCTCGACGTAAGCGAAATCATAGGGATCGCGGCGCAGCTCGGCGGCGGCAATCGCGGCTTCGTCGAGCAGCGCGAAGGGCCGCTCGCGAGCGGGCAACTGAGTTGTATCAGGCATCGAAACCCCCTCCGGTTACTTATCATACGATCAATAAGATTCGGTGCGCTGCGGACCAATTGCCGCAGGGACGCAACCCCGCCGCACACGGTGGCGCAGTCACCGCAGAGAATTCCTCCAGGACGAAGTCCTGAAATACTCCCCCGTGATGTTCGAAAATCTGCTGCCGCGCCGGCTTGATTTAGATCAATCGCTATGGCTGGCGCGACGAGACGACGCAGGCCAAGTCGGGATCACAGGCGCTCTCAAGAATACTGGCGGACCCGGCGAGATTCGAACTCACGACCTCTGCCTTCGGAGGGCAGCGCTCTATCCAGCTGAGCTACGGGTCCGCTGGCGGCGACGATAGGACAAGCGGCGGTAGGCGACAAGCCGCGTTGGGTGCGCCGCCTTGCGCCGCGGCAGCTGGCTCGCCATCTTGTCTGGCGCATGGTCGAATCCTGGGCCGATGACGTGCTGCAGTTCTGGTTCGTCGAGCTGCCGCCGCCCGCGTGGTTCAGCGGCGATGCCAGCACCGACGCGCTGGTCCGCGTGCGGTTCCTTGCCTTGCACGAAGAATTGCGGCGCGGGCTGCCACCAGGCGCACTCATGGCGCCGGAACCGGCGCTTGCCACGGTCATCGCGCTCGACCAGTTTCCGCGCAATCTCTATCGCGATCAGCCCGAAGCCTTTGCTGCCGACGGCGCGGCGCTGGCGGCGGCAAGGCACGCCGTCGCGTTCGGCTTCGATCGGATGTTCGATACGACCCGGCGGCATTTCTTCTATCTGCCGTTCATGCATGCCGAAGATCGCGCGATGCAGGCGCGTTCGGTCGAATTGTGCGCTTCGCTCGGCGACGGCGGCGTGCTCGGCTACGCGCGAAAGCACCGCGAGATCGTCGACCGCTTCGGCCGCTTTCCCCATCGCAACGCCGTCCTCGGGCGGCCGTCGACCCCGGAAGAGATCGCGTTCCTCAAGGCTGGCCGCGGCTTTTGACGCCCCCTTGGGCGGCGGCCCACGGCGCCGTTCAGGGGCGCCGTTGTCGCCGCCGCGCTTTCGCGCGATGATCGCGCAACGGGCCGCCAGCGCCCGCCCAGGGGAGGACACATGCGCAGTCTGAAATTCGTGGCTGCCGCGTTCGCGGCATTCGTGCTTACCGCCGGCGCGCCGGCGCACGCCGACGACGTCGTCAAGGTCGGCGTCATCCTGCATTACACCGGTCCGTTCGCGCGGCTCGGCGACACCATGCAAAAAGCGATCGATCTTTACATGAAGCAGCATGGCGACGCGGTCGGCGGCACCAAGATCGAACTCGTCAAGCGCGACGCGGCGGGCAGCGTCGATACCTCGAAGCGCATGGCGCAAGAGTTGCTGACGCGCGATCATGTTCAATTCCTCGCCGGCTTCATCCTGACGCCGGAGGCTTTGGCCGCCGCGCCCGACGTGACGCAGGCCAAAGTGCCGATGGTGATCATGAATGCGGCAACCGCGGTGATCACGACCAAGTCGCCGTACATCACGCGCACGTCGCTGACGTTGCCGCAGACCACCGAGATCTTCGGCAAATGGGCGGCGACCAAAGGCGGTATGAAGCGGGTCTATAGCGCCGTGTCCGATTACGCGCCGGGTCTCGACGCCGAAGCCGCGTTCAAGCGCGCCTTCACCGCCAATGGCGGCACCATCGTCGACAGCGTTCGCTTTCCGCTGATGAATCCGGATTTCGCGCCGTTCCTGCAGCGCGTCCTCGACAAGCATCCGCAGGGTCTCTACGCGTTCATTCCGGGCGGAACCCAGCCCGTGACCTTCGTCAAGACGTTCCACGATCTCGGCCTCGACAAGGCCAAGATCCGGCTGTTGCCGAGCGCCGAGGTCGGCGACGAGAACGATCTTCAGAACCTGCCGGATTTCGCCGTCGGCATCACGATCTCGACCAACTACACGGCGGCGCGCAAGTCTAAGGCCAACGAAGCGTTCATCGCCGCCTGGCAGAAGGCCTACGGCGCCGGCAAGGAGCCCGACCTATTCGCGGTCGGCGCCTATGACGGCATGGCGCTGATCTATCACGTCGTCGAAAAGCTCCACGGCAAGATCGACGGCGACCAGGCGATGGCGGCGATCAAGGGCTGGAAATACGAAAGCCCGCGCGGGCCGATCATGATCGACCCGGCGACGCGCGACATCGTCCAAAACGTCTATATCTGCCGCGTCGAGAAAGTGAACGGCCATCTCGCCAACGTGCCGATCGAGACCTATCCGATGGTCAAGGATCCCTGGAAGATCGAGAACCACATGGAATAGCCGGCGCTTTCAAGCCGCGGTTTCACGGCAGCCGCCCCCGTCGGGCGGCTGCCGCCGTTTTGGCGTCGCGCCGCCATGCGGCCGCCTTAGTTCTTCCGTTATTGTCGATGATGGGGACGGCATGAGATACCGGACCCTAAGACCCTAGGGGACAGGACGAGGACGCCATGAAGACCACCGCCATCGCTGCCGCATTGGGCGCCATTCTGTTGCTGGCGCCGCCGCTGGCGGCGCAGAGCTTCGCCGATCCGCCGGGCCGCGTCGGCCGTTTGAGCTACATCGACGGCACGGTTTCGCTGCACGCGCCGGATCAGGATCAGTGGTCCGAGGCGGTGATCAATTATCCAGTCACGACCGGCGACGGATTCTGGACCGAACCGCAATCGCGCGCCGAAGTCCAGGTCGGCGCCGTGGAAATGCGGCTCGATGAGTCGACAGAAGCCGATATCGTCCGGCTCGACGATGCGGCGACCGTGTTGCGCGTCGACCAGGGCGTCATCGAGGTCCACGTCATCGCCATGCCGGCGGGCGGCGTCGCCGTGCTGACGCCGCTCGGCCAGGTCGATCTGCTGACCGTCGGCAGCTATCACGTGGAAGCCGGCCAGCCGGGCCCCGACAACGCGCCGCCCAACCAGATGATCGTCAGCGTCCTGCAAGGCCGCGCGCGCGTCGCCGGTCAGCGGTCGTCGCTGACCGTCGAGGCCGGCGAAAGCGCCATCGCTTCCGGCTCGGGCTTCCAACTCGTCCAGGCGGAGGCCACTTCGTTCGACAATTGGGCGCTGGCGCGCGAGCGGCGCGAGGCGCAGCCGACGGCGACGGCCTGGTACGTGCCGCCGACGATGACCGGCTATCAGGATCTCGATCAGTATGGCCAGTGGACGACCGATCCGACCTACGGCACGGTCTGGTATCCGGCGTCGATCCCGACGGACTGGGCACCTT
>JAGWIH010000280.1 GCA_028866355.1 Alphaproteobacteria bacterium | reverse complement strand
GCGACCCGAAGCTTGGTGCCGTCATCGAGCTGCTTGGCGCCTTCGGTCACCACTTGCAACTTGGGATTAAGATCGTCGCCGGAAATCACGTCCTGCTTGCCGTCGCTGGCCAGAACGTCCACGGCGACCTTCTTCGCCTCCATGTTGTCGTTTTGCACGACATAGATCGTGCCGTCGTCGTCGACCAGAATCGCCGCGTGCGGCACGACGAAGCCCGACTGGTCGCCATTCTGGATTCGGGCGCGAATCATCTCGCCAACCAGAAGCTTGCCGGCGGGGAAGGTGATTTCGGTCGGCACCAGGCCGGTATCGCTGTTGATCACGGCCGAGCGCACGGCCACTTTGCCCTGCACGGGCGTACCCGACTGGCTGAATGGCGTCAGCGTTACGTCCTGGCCGGGCTTCACCGACAGGGCCTGCGCCGGATCGACGCCGACCTTCACCACCAAGCCGTCCGGTTTGGCGATCTCGAGCAGCGAATCGCCGTGCGAAACAATCGCGCCCTGCGCCGCGTCTACCTTGAGCACGATCGCGTCGTACGGCGCCTTGATCGTCAGCGGACCGCTGGCGCCTTCTTCCTCCAGGACCGAAAGATCGGATTCGGCCTTGGCGAGATCGTTGGCCGTCGCGAGATGCGCCTTGGCGAGCTGAAGCGTCCGGCTATATGTGTCCTTGGCGAGCTTATAGGCGGCCTTGGTATCCGGTCCGGGCACCACGGTGACCAGCGGCGTACCCTTGGCGACTTCCTGGCCGGTTTGCACGTCGACCGTCTGGACGCGGGCGCCGAACGGTGCGGTGATTCCCTCGCGGGCGGTGGCGGCGGGCTCGACCTGACCGAAGGCGGTGACATAGGTCGGCAGGCTGCCTTGCTTCATATCCGCCAATTTGACCAGGGCGCTGGAATTGTCGCTGTCGTCGGCCTGCGCCGCAGCGGCGGCGAAAACCAGACACGAGGCGAGAGCGAGCGCGGAAAGTTTCCGGAAGTTCATGACCGTACCTCCTGGTCCGTACGGGTAATCAAAGTGGGTGGGAAGCCGACGCCGAGCTCGACCGCCAGGCCGAGCGCGTTTTCCTGCATCTGCCGTTCGTAATCGATGACATCGACCTCGCGATCGCGTGCCGTCGATTGGAAGTCCGTCAGGTCGCGCTGATTGATGTTGCCCTGGCGGTAGGCCGTTTCAGCCGATTTGAGGACCGACTGCGCCGACGCCAGCGCCTTGCGGGCGCCCGCGAGGTTCTTGGCCGCGATCCGCATCTGGATCAGCAGGCTGCGGGCGGTGCCTTCGGCGTCGTCGAGTCGCGATTGATATTCGGCATGAAGCTGCTCGCGGGTTGCCTTGGTATCCAACACCTTCGCCTGGTTCCGGTTGAAGATCGGCAGGTCGAACGTCACCTGCGGGCCGACCGAGACGACTCCCGACGTATCGGAACCGCCGGCAGCGCCGAGGGCGAAGGCGGGGAACTGCGCCAGGATCGCGGCGCGTACGTCTTCCTGTGCACCTTCGTAACCGAGCTGGAGCGCGATTAAGTCCGGCCGGCGGTGCGGCAACGAGGTGATCAGCGCGTCGATGCTGTCCGGAACCTTGACTTCATCCGGCTCGCTGATGGCGAAGCGCGCCGTCGGCTGAAGGCCGAGCAGCGAGTCGAGATCCTGCCAGTCCTTGACCTCTTGCAGCTGGACGGCGGCAAGGTCGTGCTCGTCGCCCGCCAAGGTGGCGAGCAGCGGCGCGGTCGTCGTGAGGTCGAGATTGCCGGCCTGCGTCGCCTTCTCGACTTCCTTGATCTCGCTGTTCAGCATCGCGAGGTCGTTCTCGCGCAGCTTGATTTCCGCGTCTTCGGCGTTGATCGCGATGGCGTCCATCCGCGCCTTTTGCGCGACTTGCCATTCGTCCCAGATCGCGTCGGTGCTGACCTGCTTGAAGCGCGCTTTCGCGGCCGCGGTCCGCGGGCCATAGGTGATGATCGAAACGATGTCTTGCGAGATCGACGCGCTCAACGCGTCGTAGAGCGCGCCGGCCGCCGGCGGCGCATAGGTCAGGAACGCGTCGCCCAAGGTCACCGACGGGTTCGGCAGGATGCTTTCGGTGAGCACGTCGGCATGCGCCTGTTCGATCTTGGCGCGTTGCGACGCCAGATCGGGATCGTTCAGCACGGCGAGCAGGCCGACCTGATCCGGCGTTACCGGCTTCACCGGATCGACCTTAGCTTGCGACGGAATTGCGAGATTGAGCTGGTTCAGATTGGAAACGAGGTTGGCGCGCTCGGGCAGCGGCAATGGCGTGTAGGTCGAGCAGCCGGCAAGTCCCACGGCAACGCCGACAACGCCATATTGGATCCAGCGACGGCCGTTCACGGCGCCGCGCGAAAAAAACCGAAACGCAGCCGCGCGACGCGCGATCAGCGACATCGAAATGTTATTCCAGCCTTGTGCGCACCCGCCCCTCTCGGCGCGTGCGGCCGACATCCCGGCCATGTTCCCTCCCATACGCGTGGTGCATCCACGCCTGTTTGTTGGTCTTGGTATACATTATGCCATGACGTTTTGCCAATGGCGCGATAAGCGGTTCCACTCAACAATTTTCGCCGCAAGCCCGCACGTTCACGCCATCGCAGCCCGCACACGGCACGCTGTCAGAGAGGCCACTATACGTGCCGAACCCTACCGTTACCTGACGGTGCAATAAATCAATTTCGTTCCACTTGGCAGCTTAAGGGCGGCGTATTTTGCGCCGCAGCAATGCGGGTTCGTGCGGCCACGCGCTGTGTCCAAAAGAAAAAACACCCGGCAAAGGCGCCGGGTCGTCGGTGACCATTTTGTCGCGGGCCCTAAAACAAACGGTCCGGCACGAGGTGCCGGACCGCTGTTGACTGCAACCTTGAATGAGCGCCGCTTGGGCGCTCACCCCAAGCCCGACATTACGACGTCGAGCCCGGGCCGATGACCACGACCGCGCGACGATTGCGCGGCTCGCGCACGCCATCCGGAGTCGGCACTGCCGGGTTCGTCTTGCCGAACCCATGCACGCTGATCCGCTTGGCCGAAATCCCGTCGGCGACCAGCGCCGCTTTCACGGCATTGGCGCGGCGGACCGACAGGCCCATGTTGTACTGCGCCGTGCCGGCGAGGTCGGTGTAGCCATCAACCACGATCCGCGCCGTGCCGTGCTTCGCCGCGGCCGCCGCTTCGTTGACGATGTGCTGCGCGTCGCCC
>JAGWIH010000279.1 GCA_028866355.1 Alphaproteobacteria bacterium | reverse complement strand
CGCCGCAAGGGCCGCGTCTACGTGATCAACAAGACCAATCCGCGATACAAGGCCCGACAGGGCTGACAGCCGCTGGTGCCGCCGTTTTAAAAACCGCGCTTCGGCGCGGTTTTTTTGTTGTTGGCACCGTGGCTGCCCACGCCCAACATGGGTCGCCATGTTGATGCCCCAGCCCGATGTCGCGGTGATCGCGCGTCGCAGCGCGATCGCAGGCGACTTGCGCCGTCTGTGCGCCGCATCTGATGCCGTCATCGAGTCGGAAGACGAACGTCGCGTATACGAGAGCGACGGTCTCACCGCTTATCGCGCTCGGCCGCTCTTGGTCGTGCTGCCGTCGACGACCGACGAGGTGTCGCGGGTTCTCGCCTACTGCCACAAGAACGGACTCAAAGTCGTGCCGCGCGGCGCCGGCACGTCGCTGTCGGGCGGCGCGCTGCCGCTCGAGGACGGCATCATTCTCGGCCTCGCCAAGTTCAACCGCATTCTCGAGATCGACTACGACAACCGGTGCGCGGTCGTGCAACCGGGCGTCACCAATCTCGGCATCACCGCTGCGGTGCAGCATGCCGGCTTCTATTACGCGCCCGATCCGTCGAGCCAGATCGCCTGTTCGATTGGCGGCAACGTCGCCGAAAATTCGGGCGGCGTGCATTGTCTCAAATATGGCCTGACGACCAACAACGTCCTCGGCGTCGAGATGGTGCTGATCGACGGTACGGTTCTGCGTCTCGGCGGCAAACATCTCGACAGCGGCGGTTATGACCTGCTCGGCGTCATGGTCGGCTCCGAAGGTCTCTTGGCCGTCGTAACCGAAGTCACGGTGCGATTGCTGCGCAAGCCCGCCGCGGCGCGCGCGCTGTTGCTCGGCTTTCCGTCGAACGAAAGTGCCGGCGCCTGTGTCGCGGCGATCATCGGCGCGGGCTGTATCCCCGGCGGCATGGAGATGATGGACAAGCCGGCGATTCACGCCGTCGAGGATTTCGTCCACGCCGGTTATCCTTTAGATGTGGAAGCCCTCTTGATCGTCGAGCTCGATGGCGCGCCCGCCGAGGTCGATCACCTGATCGACCGGGTCGAGGCGATCGCCAAACGCTGCGGCTCGGTTTCGGTGCGCGTGTCGAACAGCGACGAGGAACGTCTGGCTTTTTGGGCCGGACGCAAGGCGGCGTTTCCCGCGGTCGGCCGAATCTCGCCGGATTACTATTGCGTCGATCCGACGATTCCGCGCGCCAAGCTCCCCGACATGCTGAAATACATGGCCGAGCTGTCGCGGAAATACGATCTGCGCGTCGCCAACGTATTCCATGCCGGCGACGGCAATCTCCATCCGCTGATCCTCTATGACGCCAATCAGCCGGACGAACTGGCGCGCACCGAGCAATTCGGTGCCGACATCATGCGCTACAGCGTCAAGATCGGCGGCTGCCTCAGCGGCGAGCACGGCGTTGGCGTCGAGAAGCGCGATTTGATGGGCAGCATGTTTACCGAAGTCGATTTGCAGCAACAGCAGCGCCTCAAATGCGCGTTCGACCCGAGCGGACTCCTTAATCCGGGCAAGGTGTTTCCGCAGCTCCATCGTTGCGCCGAACTCGGCCGGCTGCACGTCCATCATGGTCAGGCGCGCTTTCCCGACCTGCCGCGATTCTGAGACCGCGCGTGAGCCAGTACCGTCCCGCCGATGAGAAGCAGCTGATCGACGTCGTCACCGCTGCCGTCGCCAACGAGGAACCGCTCGAAATCTTCGCCGGCGGCAGCAAACGGAATCTCGGCCGCCCGCCGCAGCTGCCGCATACGGTCCACGTCAGCGCCTTTGCCGGCATCCGGCAATACGAGCCGGAAGAGCTGGTGCTGACGGCCGGCGCCGCGACGCCGCTTGCCGAGATCGAGCGCACGCTGGCGGCCAAGCACCAAATGCTCGCGTTCGAGCCCGCCGATTGGCGGATGCTGCTTGGTACAGACGCCGCGAATCCGACCTTCGGTGGCGTGGTTGCTTGTAATCTGTCAGGGCCGCGCCGCATTCGCCAAGGTGCCGCGCGCGATCATGTCCTGGGCTTGGCAGCGGTCAGCGGCCGCGGCGAAGCCTTCAAAGCCGGTGGCCGCGTCGTCAAGAACGTCACCGGCTACGATCTATGCAAGCTCCTGACCGGCTCCTACGGCACGCTCGCGGTGATGACCGAGATCAGCGTCAAGGTTCTGCCGGCGCCGGAAGCGACGCGCACCGTCGCTCTGACCGGCCTCGACGACGCGCGCGCGGTCGCCGCCATGGCCCACGGCCTGAATTCGCCGCACGAGCCGTCCGGTGCCGCGCATTTACCGAGCGCCGACGGTCGTGCGCGAACCCTCTTGCGCGTCGAAGGGCCGGTGCCGTCGGTCGAGGCACGCTCGCAAGCATTGCGCGACGAGCTCAGGCCGTTTGGTGCTGCCGAGATTCTTGGCGATGCGGACTCCGCGAAACTCTGGCAGGGCATCCGCGACGCGGTGCCACTGGCTGCAGGCGAGGGCGTGATCTGGCGTGTTTCGTTGGCGCCGACGGCGGCGCCGGCTTTTCTCGGCGCCGTCCGCGCCGCGCTCGATGTCGACTACTTCCTCGATTGGGGTGGCGGGCTCGCCTGGCTCGCGGTGCGTGGCGCGGACGACGGCGGCGCCGCGCCGATTCGTACCGCGCTCGGCGGCCGAGGTCACGCCACGCTGATCCGCGCGTCGGCCGCGCTGCGCGCCGCGGTGCCGGTTTTCGAGCCGTTGCCCCCTGCGGTGGCGGCATTGAGCGCGCGGGTCAAGGACAGTTTCGATCCGAAGCGCGTCTTGAATCGCGGCCGGCTCTATCCCGAGATCTAAAGCGGCGATGCAAACCCACTTTTCGCCGAAACAGCTGGCCGATCCCGCCATCGCCGAGGCGAACAAGATTCTCCGCGCCTGCGTCCATTGCGGATTCTGCAACGCGACCTGTCCGACCTACGTGCTGCTCGGTGACGAGCTCGATGGGCCGCGCGGCCGCATCTATCTCATCAAGGACATGCTCGAGAACCAGCGACCGGCCACCCGCCAGGTCGCGACCCACCTTGATCGCTGTTTGTCGTGTCTCGCTTGCATGACGACCTGTCCTTCCGGCGTCCACTACATGCACCTGATCGACGAGGGGCGCCGTCATGTCGAGAAGACTTATCGTCGGCCCGTTGTCGAGCGCCTGCTGCGTGGCTTTCTCGCCGCGACCAT
>JAGWIH010000278.1 GCA_028866355.1 Alphaproteobacteria bacterium | reverse complement strand
GCATGGCGAACGGCAGGTCCGGTTCGGCGCGCGGCGGGCGAACGTGGCGCAGAATCAGATCGAAGAGCGGCGTCAGGTCGCGGCGCTCGTCGTCGAGGTCGGCGGCGGCCCAGCCGGCGCGGCCCGAGGCGTAAAGCGTCGGAAAATCGAGTTGCTCGTCGGTCGCCTCGAGCGCCGCGAACAGGTCGAAGACTTCGTTGTGCACCTGATGCGGCCGCGCATCCGGCCGGTCGACCTTGTTGATCACCACGATCGGGTTGAGCCCTTGGCGCAGCGCCTTGCCGACGACGAACTTGGTTTGCGGCATTGGGCCTTCGGCGGCATCGACCAGAACGAGCACACCGTCGACCATCGACAGGATGCGCTCGACCTCGCCGCCGAAATCGGCATGGCCCGGCGTGTCGACGATGTTGACCCGGACGCCGCGCCAATCGACCGAGGTGCACTTGGCGAGAATGGTGATGCCGCGTTCGCGTTCGAGATCGTTCGAATCGAGCGCGCGTTCGGCAACCTGCTGGTTGGCGCGGAAGGTGCCGCTTTGGCGCAGCAATTGGTCGACGAGGGTGGTCTTGCCGTGGTCGACGTGGGCGATGATTGCGATGTTGCGGATATCCATGAGTTCACTATATGGCGCTGTGCGCGCCGCTAAATAAGCCCCGCGCTCTCGGCGAGGCGCTTGAGGGAAGTCTCCGGCCGGGCGCCGACATGAGAAATGATCTCCGCGGCGCACAGGCTGCCGAGCTTGCCGCAGGCCACGAGATCGCGGCCGTGCGTCAAACCATAAAGGAAACCGGCGGCGTAGAGATCGCCGGCACCGGTGGTGTCGACAACGTTGGCAACCGGCGCAGGCGCGATGTGCAACATCTCCGTCTTCGTCACGACGTTCGAGCCGCGTTCGCTGCGCGTCAGCACCGCGATGTCGCAATGACCGCGCACCGCTTCAGCCGCGAGTTCGAAATGGTCGGTCTCGTACAGCGAACAGATTTCACGCTCGTTGGCGAAGAGTACGTCGACATGCGCCGCAACCAGATCGCGGAATTCGGCGCGGTGGCGATCGACGCAGAACGGATCGGATAACGACAACGCCACTGAGCGTCCGGCTTTGTGCGCAACCGACGCCGCCTTGCGGAACGCCTCCATGGCGCGCGGCGGATCGAAGAGATAGCCCTCGAGATAGGTCACCGACGCCGACGCGACTAGGGGTTCGTCGATGTCTTCCGGGCCGAGATCGACGCACGCGCCGAGGAACGTGCACATGGTGCGCTGCGCGTCGGGCGTCACCAGGATGAGGCAGCGCGCCGTCGGCGGCCCCGAATGCGCCGGCTTGGTGTCGAAGCGCACGCCCAGCGTTTTGAGATCGTGCGCGAACACCGCGCCGAGCGCGTCGTCGCGCACCTTGCCGATATAGGCGCCGCGACCGCCGAGCGACGCGATGCCGGCGATGGTGTTGGCCGCCGAGCCGCCGGATTTTTCGATCCCCGGCGGCATCGCGGAATAAATCGCCTCGGCGCGCGCGGTATCGATCAGCGCCATCGTGCCCTTGTTCAGCCCCAAGCGCTGCACCAGCGTCTCGTCGCTGCGCGCGAGAACATCGACAATGGCGTTGCCAATGCCGACGACGTCATACGAGGAAGCGGCCATACGGGATTCCGGTCCGGTGCGATGGGATAGCGGCGCGGCGCGGGGGCGGCGCGCGCGGAGTATAAGGACCATGCCGTCCCCCGCAAGTCTGCGACGCAAAACGTCGCGTCAGCGGCGAAAAATCGGCAATTTGCGCTTTATTTCACAGTCCCAAACGGGCTATCTTATGCCTTGAAAGGCTTGGCTTTTCGCACCGCCAGAGAGCGGTGGTTCGGGGGAGGTTCGCGCATTTCGCGGTTTTTCGACGGCCTGCGCGTGGGCAGGCGCCGCGTTGCGCTGTGGTAATTTTTCCCTCGTGCCGCCGTCCCGGCCGCGGATTGCCGCGACAGATGCGACCCATGGGGGGTATGGGCACGGTTCGGCAAGCGATTGGCAGGCGGCGCGCCAGCGTCGCTCTGCTCGCCGCCGGCTTGCTGCTCGCCGCCTGCAGCGGTCATCCCGGCACCGCGTCGCCGCAAGCCGCGACAATGCCCGCACCCGGCCATTTGGGAGCACTCGGCGATCTCAATGGCTTGGCGCCGGCGCAAGTGGCCGCGCTGATCGGCGACCCCGATTTGCGCCGCGTCGATCCGCCGGCGGAAGTCTGGCAATACCGCAACGCGGATTGCGTGCTTGAGCTCTACTTCTACGATAGCGGCGCCAACAGCCGCATGGTTTACGCGGAAACCCGCAGCCGGACGCCGCAGCACACGCCGGGTGCGATGACCTGCGCCCAAGGGTTCGGCGCGCTGACGCCAGCAACCCGCCAGACCAAACTTTAGCTCATAGCTGCCCCGGCGATTTGCCGTCTCTGACGGCATGGTTTGGCCATAATCTAGAAGTATTCTAACCTACGTCGCAAACCCGCAACGAGGAGCCCGGGCCATGTACGGCACGAAAAACGATCTCAAGTCGAACGCCAAAAAGGTCTCGATCGAAATCCTGAACGCGCGCTTGGCCGATGCAATCGACCTCGCGCTGCTGACCAAGCAAGCCCATTGGAATATCAAGGGCCCGCAATTCATCGCGCTGCACGAAATGATCGACGGATTCCGCACCGAGATCGACGGTCACGTCGACACGCTGGCCGAGCGCGTCGTTCAGCTCGGCGGCACCGCTCTCGGCACCAGCCAGATCGTCGCCAAGACGACGGCGCTCGCCGCTTATCCGGTCGACATCCACAAATCGAAGGATCATCTGGCGGCGTTGATCGAGCGCTACGGCAAGGCAGCAAACCTGGTGCGCGCCGCGATCGACCAGACCGACGATGTCGGCGATGCCGATACCGCCGATATTTTCACCGCCTATTCGCGCGCGCTCGACAAGGCGCTGTGGTTTCTCGAAGCCCACGTTCAGGAGAACGCGTAGGCGCGCGGCGCGTCAGCGCCGCTTGCGTGCCGCGAGCCGCGCGTTGATCGCGTCCCAGACCCGGGTTTCGAGCCGGACGCCGTCGAGCCGGTTGATCTCCTGGATGCCGGTGGGCGAGGTGACGTTGATTTCGGTCAGGTAGTCGCCGATCACGTCGATGCCGACGAACACCAGGCCCTGGGCCCGGAGCGTCGGACCGATGGCGGCGCAGATTTCGCGGTCGCGCG
>JAGWIH010000277.1 GCA_028866355.1 Alphaproteobacteria bacterium | reverse complement strand
TGATCGATCCGTTCGGCCGTCACATCACCTATCTGCGCGTCTCGGTCACCGACCGCTGCGATTTCCGCTGCGTCTATTGCATGGCCGAGGACATGGCGTTCCTGCCCAAGGCCGAGGTGCTGACGCTCGAAGAGCTCGACCGCGCCGCCAGCGCCTTCGTGCGTATGGGCGTGCGCAAGCTGCGACTGACCGGCGGCGAGCCGCTGGTGCGGCGCAACGTCCTGTCGCTGATCCGCGGCCTCGGCCGCCATCTGACGGCGGGCGATCTCGACGAGCTGACGCTCACCACCAACGGCAGCCAGCTTGCGCGCTATGCCGGCGAGCTCAAGGCAGCCGGCATGAAGCGGATCAATGTTTCGCTCGATACGCTCGACCCGGCGAAATTCACCGGCATCACGCGCTGGGGTAAATTGGATCAGGTCCTGGATGGGCTTCGCGCCGCCAAGGCGGCGGGCCTGGCGATCAAGATCAACACCGTGGCGCTCAAAGGCGTCAACGACGACGAGCTCGATCGTCTCGTCGCCTGGTGCGGCGAACAGGGATTCGACCAGACGCTGATCGAAGTCATGCCGATGGGCGAGATCGGCGCCGGCGCCCGGCTCGATCAATATCTTCCCCTCTCGGTCGTGCGCGCCAAGCTCCGGACCAAGTGGACGCTCGACGAGACCGATTACCGCACCGGCGGACCGGCGCGGTATACCGTCGTGCGCGAGACCAGCCGGCGCCTCGGCTTCATCACGCCGCTGACGCACAATTTCTGCGAAAGCTGCAACCGCGTGCGGCTGACCTGCACCGGCACGCTTTATATGTGCCTCGGCCAGGAGGACGCCGCCGATCTGCGCGCGCCGTTGCGCGCGTCCGAAAGCGACGGGCCCTTGGACGAAGCCATCCGGGAAGCCATCGCGCGCAAACCCAAAGGCCACGACTTCGTCATCGACCGGCGCCATCCGGCGCCCGCCGTGCCGCGGCATATGAGCGTCACCGGCGGCTGATCCAACGACCGTGACCGCCGACCGCTCCATAGGCTTCGCCGCCAGCGAGGCGCCCGAAGCGCAAAAGGCGCTGACCGAGCTTAAGCGCCGCTATGGCGGCGTCACGCTCGAAAAAGCCGACATCATCGTGGCACTCGGCGGCGACGGCTTCATGCTCGAGACGTTGCACCGCTACCTCGACCGCAAGGTGCCGTTCTACGGCATGCATCGCGGCAGCGTCGGCTTCCTGATGAACAATTACGATCCCGAAGGCCTCAAGGCGCGCATCGCGCGCGCCGAGCCGATCGCGATCAATCCGCTCGAGATGACGGCGCGCGACGCGCGCGGCCAGACGCACAGCGCGCTGGCCATCAACGAGGTCTCGCTGACGCGCCAGGGGCGCCAGGTCGCCAAGATCAAAATCAGCGTCGACGATCAGGTGCGGCTGCCCGAGCTGATGGCCGACGGCGTGATGGTGGCGACGCCGATCGGCAGCACCGCCTACAACCTGTCGGCGCACGGACCCATTGTGCCGCTCGGCTCCAACCTGGTGGCGCTGACGCCGGTCAGCACCTTCCGGCCGCGGCGCTGGCGCGGCGCCTTGCTGCCGCAGAGTTCGCGCTTCCATTTCGAAACGCTCGAGGCCGAGCGCCGGCCGGTGACGGTCGCCGCCGACTATACCGAGGTGCCCGACGTGCTGTCGGTCGACGTGCGCCAGACCCTCGACGTCTCGTTCACCCTGCTGTTCGATCCCGAGCACAATTTCGCCGAACGGGTGATGAAGGAGCAGTTCGCGGTCTGACGACTGGCAATTGCGGCAGGCTTGACCATCGGCCGAAATCGCAGTCCCTTAGCCACCGTTGCAATCCGTCAACGCAAAGGGGGCTACGATGACACAGCGTCAACGTCGAACCGTGGTTTCGTGGATGGCCGGATTGATCTTGCTCGCCGCCGGCGCCGCGGCGCACGCGCAGAGCTCGGGCCCGGCTCCGGCTTCATCGGCAGCCGGTCAGCTTGGCAACGCGACGAGCGGCACGCAATCGACCGGCCAGACTTTCGACGGCGGCAACACGCCGACCGACGCTTACCCGAGCCACTGATTTCGAACGCAGCGCGGTTCGCCGGCGAAGAGCGCACGCGTGATTTTCGCCGGCGGCCGCCTCGCGTCCTTCCTCAATCACGCGATAAGGATAACCAGCCCGGCCTAGCGCGGCCGGTCGACGCTGGGGCATAGTGACATTATGAAGACACTGTCGCCCGTCGCGATGATCCGCAAGCTCGTCGGCTTCGACACCACCAGCCGCGAAAGCAACCTGGCGCTGATCGAATTCGCCCGCGATTGGCTCGACGGCTTCGGCATCAAGTCCGAGCTGGTGCTCGACGCCTCGAAGCGCAAGGCTAACCTGTTCGCCACCATCGGCCCCGAGGACAAGCCCGGCATTTTGCTGTCCGGCCACAGCGACGTCGTGCCCGTCGATGGACAGGATTGGCACAGCGAGCCGTTCACGGCGACCGAGAAAGACGACCGGCTCTATGCCCGCGGCAGCTCCGATATGAAAAGCTTCATCGCCGTCGCGCTGGCGCTGGTGCCCGATTTCATCGCCGCCAAGCTGAAGACGCCGATCCATCTCGGCGTCACCTATGACGAAGAGGTCGGCTGCCTCGGCGTGCGGCCGCTGATCGCCGCGCTGGCCAAACGCCGCGTCAAGCCGCGGCTGTGCATCATCGGCGAACCGACGTTGATGCAGCCGGTGATCGCCAACAAGGGCAAGCACAGCTATGCCTGCCGCGTGCGCGGCCACGAAAGCCATTCGGCCCTCGCCCATGCCGGCGTCAATGCCGTCGAGACCGCGGCCGAGATCGTCGCGCATCTCAAGGCGATGGCGCGCCGGCGGCGCAAGGACGGTCCCTTCGACGACGGCTTCATGCCGCCCTACAGCACGATCCATGTCGGCACCATCCACGGCGGCACCGCGCTCAACATCGTGCCGCGCGACTGCCGCTTCGAGTTCGAGATTCGCGACCTGCCGGGCGACGACGCCGGCGCGGTGCGCGCCGAGATCGAGCGCTTCGCCCAAAGCCTGCTGCCCGAAATGCGCGCGGTGAGCGGCGACGCCGCGATCGAATTCGACGCGCTCAACATCACGCCGCCGCTGTCGACCCCGCCCGATGCCGAGATCGTCCAGCTCGCGCAGGCGCTGTCGGGCGCCAACGCCACCGGCAAGGTCAGCTACACCACCGAAGGCGGGCT
>JAGWIH010000276.1 GCA_028866355.1 Alphaproteobacteria bacterium | reverse complement strand
GATTATCTGCGCCGCTTACCCCTTCGGTGAGACGCGCCGTTCCCGAACGCCGCGCCTGCTTTCCAGAGTGCCGTTCCCTGCCAGTCCTTTTGCCTGAGAGTTTCCGGGGCGGTTGCTCCTTCGGCGTCGGGTCACAACCCGATCTCTCCTGGCAGGGCGCCAAGCCCCGGAAAACTAGCAGAAATCGCCGTCAAAGGCCAGGACCCCGGCCGGTTGCCCAGCCTTGGCGCGCGCGTTAGAGTCGGCGCCAATCGACTCGGCGGCGGCCTTGCGGTCGTGCCCATAACGAAACGCAACGTGGGGGAGAGGCGATGACTCAGCGTAAAAGTGTGTCGAATTTTGCGGCCGCGGCCGGCGTCGCCGCGTTGTTGCTCGCGGGTCATTCACCCGCGTCCGCCGAAACCATCAAGATCGGCGTGATCTCGACCTATTCGGGGCCGATGGCGACGCTCGGCGAAGAGATCGATCACGGCCTGAGCCTCTACGTCAAAACCCACGAGAAAGATTTGCCGCCGGGCGTCAAGGTGGAACTCGTCAAACGCGACGACACCGGGCCGGTGCCCGACGTCGCCAAGCGGCTGGCGCAGGAGCTGGTGACGCGCGACAAGGTGCAATTCCTCATCGGTGTCGTCTGGACGCCGTGCGGTCTGGCGATTTGTCCGATCGCCAACGAGGGCAAGGTGCCGTTCATCAGCACCAATGCCGCCGGCGTCAACATGCCGCGACTGACGCCATATTTCGCGCGGACCTCGTTCACCTTGTGGCAGGTGGCCTTGCCGATGGGCAAATGGGCGGCGCAGCACGGCTACAAGCGTGCCTATATTGCGGTTAGCGATTTCGCGCCCGGTCACGAAGCCGGCGACGCCTTCGCCAAGGGCTTCACCGACGGCGGTGGCACGATCATCGGCAACGTCGCTTTCCCGCTGCAGAATCCGGATTTCGTTCCGTTCCTCCAGCGTGCCAAGGACGCCAAGCCCGACGTGCTGTTCCTGTGGGTGCCGGCGGGGCCGCAGGCGACGCAGGCGATGAAGGCTTATAACGATCTCGGACTCAAAGGCGCCAAAGTGACGGTCGTCAGCACGCAGGACCTGGTGCCGGATGAACAGTTGCCGCTGATGGGCGAGACGCCGCTCGGCCTGATCACGTCGGGCACCTATACGACCGCCGCCAACCGTCCGGCCAACAAGGCGTTCCTCGCCGCGTGGAACAAGGAATACGGCAACGCGATGATCCCGGATTACATGGCGGTCGACAGCTGGGACGGCATGAAGCTGCTGTTCGATGTCATCAAGCAGACCAAGGGCAAGTTCACCGCCGACCAGGCGATGGCGATCATCAAGAACTGGAAGGATCCGAACAGCCCGCGCGGTCCGATCAGCATCGATCCCAACACGCGCGATATCGTCCAGAACGTCTATATCCGCCGCGTCGAAAAGGTAAACGGCAAGCTGGCGAACATCGAGTTCGAGACGATTCCGAACGTCAAGGATCCGTGGAAGGAGATGCATCCCGCGCAATAGGGCGTGGCGGAATGGGCAAAGCGTGGGCAGAGGGCGCGGCCCGAGTTGCCTGGGCGCCGCCGCTGCCATAGGATGTATTCTATAGAACTATTGAAGTCCGCGTCCTGAATGCGGGCCAAAAAGGGGAGGGTGAGACATGCACGTACAACGCACGTGGTTTTTCGGCGTCGCGGTGGCGGTGCTGGGCGCGGTGCTGGCGTTTCCGGCCGCGGCCCAGACCAGCGTCAAGATCGGCATCATCACGACCTATTCCGGGCCGTTGGCGCCGCCCGGCATCTCGATGGACAAGGGTCTCACTCTTTACGCCAAGCTCCATGCCAAGGACCTGCCCAAAGGCGTGACGGTCGAGATCGTCCGGCGTGACGATACGGGCATCGCGCCCGACGTCGCCAAGCGTCTGGCGCAGGAGCTCGTCACCCGCGATCACGTCAACATCATCGGCGGCGTGGTCTATTCACCGAACGCGCTGGCGATGGCGCCGGTCATGACCGAAGCCAAAATGCCGTTCGTCGATATGAACGCGGCGGCCGCGGTGCTGACGACCAAGTCGCCTTATATCGTGCGCGACTCCTTCACCTTGCAGCAGATCTCGATGCCGATGGGCGAATGGGCCGCGAAGCACGGATTCAAACAGGCCTATACGGTGGTGAGCGATTACGCGCCGGGCTGGGACGCCGAAGACGGCTTCAAGATGGGCATCGAACAGGGCGGCGGCAAAGTCGTCGGCTCGGTGCGCGTGCCGGTGCAGAATCCCGATTTCACGCCGTTCCTCCAGCGCGTCAAGGATCAGAGGCCGAAGAGCCTGTTCATCTTCGTGCCCGGCGGCCCGCAATCGACGCAGATGATGAAGACCTATAACGAACTCAACCTGAAACAAGCGGGCATCACGCTGGTGACGACACAGGATCTGCTCATCGACAGCGAGCTGCCGAAGATGGGCGACATTCCGCTCGGCGTCGTCAGCTCCGGCAGCTATTCGGCGGCCGCCTCGCGGCCCGCCAATAAGGCGTTCGTCGCCGCCTGGCACAAGGAATACGGCGCCAATGATGTGCCGGACTTTCTTGCCGTCCAGGGGTGGGACGGCATGGCGATGATCTATGATGTCATCAAGAAAACCGGCGGCAAGTTCACCGGCGACGAGGCGATGAAGATTCTCAAGAACTACAAGACGTCCGACAGCCCGCGTGGACCGTTCATGATCGATCCGCTGACCGGCGACATCGTTCAGAACGTCTATATCCGCCGCGTCGAGAAGGTCGACGGCAAGCTCGCCAACGTCGAATTCGAAACCTTCCCGATGGTCAAGGACCCGTGGAAGGCAACGCACGCAGCGGCGAAATAGGTCGCGCACGGATCGGGACGATGATCGCCGGCGCTCATCGAAGCGCCGGCGATCGCGTCTCGGGCGATGCGTTGCCTGGGCGGCGCCGTTCCCCCTATAGTGGGGCTCCGGGACCACGCCTTAAGTTGTTGATAGAATGAACGAAATTCTCTCGGCTGCGGTCAGTATCGGGTTCTTCGGCCTGGCCTTCGCGATGGTCCTGTATCTGATCTCGGTCGGCCTGTCGGTGACGATGGGCCTGATGGGGTTCGTCAACCTGGCGCACGGCGTCTTCGCCATGTTCGGCGGCTACGCCGTGACGACGCTGATGAACGATTACGGCATGCCGTTCTGGGCGTCGCTCATCTGCGCCGTGGTGATCGTCGCGGCGCTCAGTGTC
>JAGWIH010000275.1 GCA_028866355.1 Alphaproteobacteria bacterium | reverse complement strand
ATGACGCCGCGCACCGGCGAGCGAACCTCGGTGCGCTGCACGCGATCCTTTTCGGCAAACGCCTTTTGGGTCAGCGCCTGGAACTCGGCCTCGTGGCGATTGAGTTCGGCGCGCGCATCGGAATGAAACTGGTCGATCTTTTCCTGGATGCTGCGTTGAGCCTCATCGCGCGCGGCCTGGGCCTTGGGCAGGTTGGCTTCGGCCTCGGCCATTTGGCCCTCCAGGTCGTTCACCTGCTGATCGATCTTGACCAGGTCGAGTTGTGCGGCGGCGCCTTTCTCAACCAGCGGCGCGGTCATATCGCGCTCTTTCTTGGCGAGTGCCAACGCGCGGGTTAGCGCGACCTGCTTCGTCTTCAGCGCGGCAATGTCCTGCTGACGTTGCGTCAGCTGATCGTTGAGCACGCCGATGGCGGTTTTGAACTGTGCGATCTGCGTGTTGTAGAGCGCGCGCTCGCTGTCGATGATCTGCGGCGCATCCTTCGCGACATCGGCCGGAAAATTGGGCGCCTTGTCTTCGCTTTCGGCGGTCAGCCGCGCGATCATCGCCTTGAGCGTCATCGCCTGGATGCGGCTGTCGCGATAGGCCGCCTCGGCGCCCGTGTTGGCGATACGCAGCAGCACGTCGCCCTTCTGCACGACCTCTCCGTCATGCACGAGCATTTCGGACAAGATGCCGCCTTCGAGATTCTGAATGACCTGGACATGTTGCGACGGGATGACGCGCGCATCGCCACGGGTCACCTCGTCGAGCCTGGCGAAGCTCGCCCAAATCAGAAAAAATCCGAAAAACGCGATGATGCTGATGGTCAACAGATACGCGAAGCGATTCGTCTGGCCGCGGAAAGCGCGTTCAGCATCGGGCAGAAAATCTGCGTCGATCTTGTGCGTGAGACTCACGACGCGCCTCCAGCAGCAACGCGCAGCCCGCCCTCGTTCAGCTTCTGCAACACGCGATCCTTCGGGCCGTCGGCGACGATGCGGCCGCCATCGACGACGATCAGCCGGTCCACGAGCGACAGCATCGACGTCCGGTGCGTCACCAGCAGCAGCGTCTTGCGCGCAAGCACTGGCTGCAGTCGCGCCCGCAGCTTGTTCTCGGCGGTGTTGTCCATCGCACCGGTCGGTTCGTCCATCGCCAGGATCGGCGGATCGAACAGCAACGCACGCGCGACGGTGACCGCCTCGCGCTGGCCACCGGACAGGTAACGGCCGTGCTCGCCGACCTGCATGTCGAAGCCTTCGGGATGGCGCTTGGCGAAATCGTCGACGCCGGCGATGGTCGCGGCTTCAAG
Source organism: Alphaproteobacteria bacterium (assembly GCA_028866355.1). Taxonomy (GTDB): domain Bacteria; phylum Pseudomonadota; class Alphaproteobacteria; order ATCC43930; family CGMCC-115725; genus REEB95. The sequence goes on along the minus strand of JAGWIH010000275.1, from coordinate 1,954 downwards.
GATCGCCCGATGGTCGGCGTGCGGCGCGGCCAGCGCGATGTTGTCCTTGATCGAACCGAAGAACAGGAACGCGTCCTGCGGCACGTAGCCGAGGTTGCGGCGCAGATCAGCCGGGTCGATTTGGCGCAGATCGGTGCCGTCGAGCAGGATGGCACCGGCGCTCGGTTGATAGAGGCCCGCAAGCAACCGGGCCAGCGTGCTCTTGCCCGAACCGATGCGACCGACGATACCGACTTTCTCGCCCGGTTCGATACGGAACGAAACGCCGTGCAGCGCCGTGTGGTTGTTGCCCGGATAGGCGAAGCTGACGCCCCGGAACTCGATCGCGCCGTCGAGACGCGGGCGGTGCAGGAACGTCTTGCCGGCGGGCCGCTCGAGCGGCAGGTTCATCACCTTGTTGAGCGCACCGAGCGACAACGCGGACTGATGGATCTTCACCAGCAGCGCGGCAATTTGCGACAACGGCGACATGGCGCGCGACGTCAGCAACGAGGCGGCAACCAGCGCGCCGACTGTGAGCTCGCCGCGCGCAATTTCATAGACGCCGACCACAACGACCAGCACGCTCACCACGTTCTGGATCAGAACTGCGGCGTTGACGCCGACAGTCGACAGGAAACGCGCCTTCATGGCGGTGCGCGCGGTGGTGCCGACGAAGCGCTCCCACAGGCGCTGCGCCCGGCCTTCGGCCCCGGCGATCTTCACCGTGTCGAGGCCTTCGAGCGATTCCACCAGAATCGCGTGCTTCTGGAAGCCTTCGCGCATGGTCTCGTGGATCACGCCGCGCAGCGACGTCTGCAGCAGGAAGCCGATGCCGAGCAGCACCGGCACGGCCAGTAGCGGCACGAGCGCCACCGTCGGGCCAGCGATGAGCGAGACGATCAGGATGAACAGCGCCGCGAACGGTAGATCGGCGAGCGCCATCAAGGTCGACGACGTTACCAGCTCGCGCAGCGTTTCGAATTCGCGCAGATTCGCGGCCAAGGCGCCGACAGATGCCGGCCGCGCGTCGTAGCGCATGCCCAGGACATGAGCAAAGATACGGCTTGCCAGCACGACGTCGGCGTTCTTGCCGGCGCTGTCGACGAAATAGCTGCGCGCCGTGCGCAGGACGAAATCGAAGCCGAAAACAACCAGCACGCCGCTCGCCAGCACCCACAGCGTCGCGACCGCATTGTTCGGCACGACGCGGTCATAGACGTTCATTACGAACAGCGGGCTGGCGATCGTCAGCAGGTTGATGACGATCGACGCGATCGCGGCATGGGCATAAACCTTCCAAAACTGCTTGAGCGTTCCCCAGAACCACGATTCCCGCCTGTGCGGCGCAACGTCCTCGGTGCGCGCGTCGAAGCGGTACTCGCTCCGCGCGAACAGCGCATAGCCCGCGTAAAGGTCCTCGATCTCGTGCAGCGGGAGGCGGAGCCGTTCGCCGGTCGTACCGGGCAGAATGACGGTCGCCTCGTCGCCGACCAGCGCGGCGAGCACGCAGCCGCCACCGCCTTGCAGCATCAACATGCACGGCAGGTTGGCGGGCGCGATTTCGCGCAATGCGAGACGGCGCCAAGCCGCGGTAATGCCGGCCCGCTGCGCCGCGCGCACGAGCATTTCCGGCGCCAGACGCTGATCGAGAACGGGCAATCCGGCGCGCAAGGCGTCAGCCGAGATCGGACGTTCGAGCAGACCGGCGAGGATGGACAGCGATTGCAGTAGCGGATCGTGTGGCGCCGCCACCGGCGTCACCGGCCGGCGCGCCGTGCGCTGCGAAGAACCGACCTCGTCGACATTAATCGTCATTTGGTGAACGCCTCGTCATGCACCGCTGCGGGCGGAGGCAGCGGCGTTATTGTTCAAGTGCCTTCGGGACGGATCGGGCGCGGCGTCGGCGTTGTCGGATCGGCCTGCGGCGGCTGCGGAACGTTGAGCGCCTGGAGCAAGGTCCCCTGGATGGCGA
>JAGWIH010000016.1 GCA_028866355.1 Alphaproteobacteria bacterium | reverse complement strand
CCAAAGGCGTCGAGCGCATCGTCGTAACCGAACGCGTGCTTGAGGCCGGTGGCGCCCCAGTAGCAGATCACGCCGGCCGCGCCGCCGATCACCAAGGCGCCGACCGGACCGACGAAGCCCGATGCCGGCGTGATCGCGACCAGGCCAGCGACCGCGCCGGAGCAGATGCCGATGACGGTGGGTTTACCGCGTAGCGCCCATTCGACGACCATCCAGGTCAGGCCCGCCATCGCGGTCGCGATCTGCGTCACGGTCATCGCCATGCCGGCCTGCATTCCGGCCGACACCGCCGAGCCGGCGTTGAAGCCGAACCAGCCGACCCACAGCAGCGAAGCGCCGATGAAAGTGAGCACGACGTTGTGCGCCGGCCCGCTATCCTTGCGCTTGCCGAGCATCAGCGCCGTCATCAAGCCGGCGACGCCGGAATTGATGTGCACGACGGTGCCGCCGGCGAAGTCGAGCACCTTGATGGTGGCGGCGTCGTTGCTGCTGTTGAGGAAACCGTCCGGTCCCCACACCCAGTGCGCGACCGGCGCGTAGACGATGGTCGCCCACAGCGCGATGAACACGCACATCGACGAGAACTTCATGCGCTCGGCGAACGAGCCGGCGATCAGCGCCGGCGTGATGATCGCGAACGTCATCTGGAAGCACATGTAGACGGTCTCGGGAATCGTCGGCGCCAGCGAATTGGGATTGCCGGTGTTGTTCGAGATGTCGCTGAGGATGCCTTGCAGGAACGCGCGGTCGAGCCCGCCGACGAACGGCGTGCCGGCGCGAAACGCAAAGCTGTAATTGCACACGGCCCACAGCACGCTCACCAGGCAGGTGATGAAGAAGCTCGTCATCACCGTGTCGCCGACATTCTTCTTGCGGACCATGCCGCCGTAGAACAGGCCAAGGCCCGGCACGGTCATCATCAACACGAGCGCGACCGACGCCAGCATCCAGGCGCTGTCGCCGGAATCGGGCGTGCACTTGGTCATCACTTTGCCGCCGCAAGCCGGCGGCGCGGCCGGTGCGGCGGCAGCGGGTGCGGCGGCGGCCGGTGCCGGCGTTGCGGGCGCGGCCTGTTGCGCGTGCGCCGCCATCAGCGGCAGCGCCAGCACAAAGGCGATGACCGGCAGCAGCCGGAGGACGCTTCGTATCCGTGAAGCGAGCGGCGAATTCCAACGCATAGGGTGAAACCTTTCCCAATGGGCCAAAGCACGGCTCCCCCGAGCGGGCGGGCCGCCTCTTCGAACTCAAGATTCGTGCCACCGCGGAAAGACGCATCGGCCGCACGATTCCAAGCGATTTGCTCTGTGGATAAGCAGACTTTGGCGGATTTTTAGCCAGGCAAATTCGGGCTGGTCATTTTTTGGGCAGGCTGGGTTTAGGCCACAAAACTGGCCTAGCGCAGGACCAAAGCGGCGACCAGCGCCAGGGCCAGCAGCAGCGCGACGCCTTGCCAAAACCGCACCGGGGCGCGTTCGAGCAATGTCTGCGGCCGGCGCTCCGTGGTCGCGATGCGCGCCGGACCGGCTTCCAACTCGCCGGCGAATTCGCTCATGTCGCGAAAGCGCGTCGCCGGATCGCGGGCGATGGCGCGACCGAGCGTCGCTTCGAGCCACGCCGGCAAATCCGGCCGCAACGACGTGAGCTCTTTCGGCCGGTCGCGGCGCGGCGGACTCGTGGCGTCGGCATTGCCGTACGGGAATTCGCCGGTGAACGCGCGATACACCGTGACACCGAGGGCATAGATATCGGTCGCCGGATTGCCCGCTTCGCCGTCGAACATTTCCGGCGCCATGTAGGCGGCGGTGCCGGGAATGTCGGCCGACGGGAAATCCTCCAGGCCCGGAATGCGTACGACGCCGAGATCGATCAGCTTGAGCGCGCCGCCGCTTTCGAGGATGACGTTGTCGGGCTTGATGTCGCGGTGAATGATGCCGGCGCGATGCAACGCCGCCGCCGCTTGCGCCAGCTTGATGGCGATGGCGCGGCCTTCTTCGAGGCCGAGCACGGGTGCGCGCGCCAGGCGCGTCTCCAGCAGCTCGCCCTGATAAAGCGGCATCACCGTATAGAGACAGGTCTGCCGGCCGGGCGGCAGCTCGATGACACGACCGACCGAGGCGCTGTTGACGCGGGCGCCGACCCAGGCCTCGCGAACGAAGGCGGCGCGATACGTCGCCACCGCGGCAACCTGCGGCTTGGGAAATTTCAATACCACGTCGCCGCCGTCGATCTCGTCGAGTGCGGCGAACAGACGGCTGTAGCGGCCCTCGGACACCAGCGCCTTGAGCACGAAACCGTCGACGGTTTCGCCGGTCACCGGCACGGGGATGAGCGGCAGGTGCATGATCGGCGCGCCAATGTCGGCGGAATCGGCCGTCGGCAAGCGAACGACATCGAGCACCAAAGCGGTGCAATTGTCGGCGCTGCCGGCCTCGAGGGCGGCGGCGGCGAGCGCCCGCGCGGTGTCGCCGGGCGCCGAGCGCTCGCGCAGGATGTCGGCGATGGCGTCGTCGCTCAACGCACCGTGCACGCCGTCGCTGCACAGCAGGAAGCGGTCGTGCAGTGTCACCGGCTGGCTGGCGTAATCGAGACGCACTTCGGTCTCGACGCCGAGCGCCCGCGTGAGAATGTGCGAGCGGCCGCTGCCATCGTCACGCACATGATCGGTCGTCAGCCGGACCAGCCGTTCGCCGCGCAAGCGATAGATCCGTGTGTCGCCGACATGGAGGACATGCGCGACGCGGCCGCGCAACACCAGGGCGGTGAAGGTACAGCCCATGCGCGTCAGTTCGGGATCGTGGCGCGCCTGGGAATGGAGCCAGCCGTTGAGCGAATCGACGATCCGCGCCGCTGCCCTCTGGACCTCCAAAGTTTCCGGCAGGTCGCAAAAACCGTCGAGAAAGCCGCGCACCGCGATTTCGGCGGCGACGCGGCCGCCGCGCGCGCCGCCGATGCCGTCGGCGATCGCCGCGACGACATCGCGCCGCGGCACCGGCAGCTCGGCACCGAAGACCACGCCGGCGAAATCCTCGTTGCGCGGCCGCGGCCCGGTTTCCGAGGTGAAGCCGACGCTGGCTTCGACGCCGCTGACGCGTTCAGCCATCGCCACGCCTCCGCCGCGCGGCAGCGGTCACGGCGTCACTCGGCTTTCGCGGGGGTGCAGCGATCATAAATGAAATAGCCGCCGGTGCTCGATGCGACCGTGACGGTGAGCTTGCCGGTCTTGCGGTCGAGCGTGTAGTTGCCGCCGTCCTTGGCGTCGCGCCAAGCGACGGTGTCGTCGCTGATCCGCGCCGCATTGGCATCGACCGTGCTCTGCGCGAAATCGACATGGATCTGCCAGGTCGCGCCGCTCGCCGGATTGGTGCAGCTCAGCACCGCCGCCGGCTGCGCCGCGGCTGGAAAGGCGAATCCGGCACCGCCGAACGCCAGACCGGCCAATACCGCGATCCGTCCGCGGATGAACATGGTCGTCCCTCCTTCGATGGCTTCGATCCATAGCCAAATCCTGCCGCTGTGCAAAGCACGCGGCGGGCCACACCGGGCGACTCGACTTTAATCCACCGCGCACGCCGCCGACGCCGGAGCGTTGCCCGATCGCTATGCAGGCTGCCGTTTTTATGGTCAGCCCGCGCGTGCGTGCGACTGGATCGCCGCCGCGCCGTCGACCGACGACGAAAAATCGGCGGCGCCGCGCCATTGGCACGCCGGTTGCCTCTGCTTGGGCGGCGATGATCCGTCTGGTCATCCCGGCTGCGGCTTGCCGCGGCGTGAGGAGTTTTGTGCCTGCCTCGCAACGCAACACGGGGGGATTTCAATGCTCGTTCCGTCACCAAAATGGTTGGATACCGGCGACAATGCGTGGCAATTGGCCGCCGCGACCTTCGTCGGCTTGCAAAGCATTCCGGGCCTGGTGGTGCTTTATGGCGGCGTCGTCAAAAAGAAATGGGCGATCAATTCCGCCTTCATGTCGATGTACGCCTTCGCCTCGGTGCTCGTCGTCTGGGTCCTGTTCGCCTACAACATGGCGTTCGGACCGCAATGGTTTCCGTTTCTCGGAACACCGGCGCTCGGGATCTCGGCCGGCTTCACCTTAGGCCAGGCGACGATTCCGGCGGCCGCGTCGGGCATGCCGGCCTTGGCGTTCCCGATGTCGACCCTGATGTACTTCCAGTTCGTGTTCGCCGCGATCACGGTGATCATCCTCGCCGGATCGGTCTTGGGCCGGATGAGCTTCCGCGCCTGGGTGCTGTTCTGTCCGCTGTGGATGACCTTCGTCTACACCGTGGGCGCGTTCAGCCTGTGGGGCGGCGGCTGGCTCGCGAGCATGGGCGTGGCCGATTTCTCGGGCGGCTACGTCATCCATCTCGCGGCCGCTTCGTCCGGCTTCGTTGCCGCGGCGATGGTCGGTCCGCGTCTGCGCCAGGACCGTGAAAGCTTCCCGCCCAACAGCCTGCTGGTGACGCTGGTCGGCGCCGGCATCCTGTGGATCGGCTGGAACGGCTTCAACGGCGGCGACCCGTACTTCGCCAACGCCGACGCCGGCGCCGCGGTGCTCAACACCAACACCGCGACGGCGGTCGGTCTGCTGGTCTGGACGCTGATGGACAAGATGGCCTACGGCAAGCCGTCGGTTATCGGCGCGGTCAACGGCATGATCGCGGGTCTGGTGGCGATCACACCCGCGGCCGGTTATGTCGACGGCTTGGGCGCCATCGTCATCGGCGTCTGCGCCGGCATCATTCCGTGGCTGGCGATGAACAAGCTGCAGAAGACCAAGCTGATGATGAAGGTCGACGACACGCTGAGCGTCTTCTCGACGCATGGCGTTGCCGGTCTCATGGGCGGTCTGTTGACCGGTCTCCTCGCCAATCCGAACATGCTGATGTACATCGGCACCGACAAGGACGCGCCGGGTGTCAGCATCGGTGGATTGTTCTATACCGGCGACATTCATCAGTTCGTGCTGCAGATCTACGGCGCGGCGTTCATCATCGCGTATAACGTCATCGCCACGTTCATCATCCTCAAGCTCATCTCGTTCGTGACGCCGTTGCGCATGGACGAGGCGACGCTGAAGGTGGGCGACGACGCGGTGCACGGCGAAACCGCCTACGCCATCGGCACCGAAGGCGAATAGCCGCCTTTATCGACCAACGCACCGGGGTGGGGCAGACGTCCCACCCCGGTCTTTTTTTGCCTGGCCCGCGCCTGGACAGCGTCCGGCTTCCCGGCCATTGTCGCGCCATGGCTCGAAACCCCGCGATGCGCGTCGAAATCGCCGTGGTCGGCGGCGGCTTGGCCGGCATCACCTTGGCACTCGCCGCGGCCGCTTCCGGGCTCGAGGTCGCGCTCATCGACCGCATCCCGGTCGACGCCATGCTGGACGCCAAATTCGACGGCCGCACCACGGCGCTGGCGCACGGCTCCAAACAGGTGATGGCCGGTCTCGGCGTCTGGGACCGATTGGCGCCGCATGCCGGCACCATTCTCGAAATCCGCGTGGCCGACGGCGGCTCGCCCTTTTTCCTGCATTACGACCACGCCGATATCGGCGACCAGCCGCTGGGTTTCATCGTCGAGAACGTGCTGCTGCGCCGCGTGCTCTACGAACGCGCGCGCAGCTTCAAGAATCTGCGTTACATCGCGCCGGCAAACGTGGCGCGGGTGAGCGACGCCGGCGCCACTGCGCTGGTCGAGTTCGACGACGGTTCACGGCTCAAGGCGGGTCTTGTCGCCGCTTGCGACGGCCGGAATTCGAAGCTGCGCCAGGACGCGGGTATAAAATCCCTGACCTGGGACTACCATCAGACCGCGCTCGTCGCCTGCGTCGCGCATGCCAAGCCGCATCGCGGCGTCGCCGTCGAACATTTCCGGCCGTCCGGACCGTTCGCCATCCTGCCGATGACTGGCGACCGCTCGTCGATCGTGTGGACGGAAAGCCGCGACCACGCGCCGGAATTGCTGGCGCTGCCGAAAGACCGCTTCGCCGCCGAGCTGCAACGCCGCTTTGGCGATTTCCTCGGCGCCGTCACGCTCGCCGGGCCGGTGTGGTCCTATCCGTTGTCCTTCCTGCACGCCGAGCGTTACACCGCGCCGCGGCTGGCGCTGGTCGGCGAAGCCGCGCACGCCATCCATCCGATCGCCGGCCAGGGCCTCAATCTCAGCCTGCGCGACGTCGCCAGCCTCGCCGAATTGACGGTGGACGCGCGCCGGCTCGGGCTCGATGTCGGCGCCGCTGATCTGCTGGCGCGTTACGAAGGCTGGCGGCGCTTCGACGCGGTGACTCTGGCAGCGGTCACCGACGGGTTGACCCGGCTGTTCTCGAACGATTTGAAAAGCGTCGGCCTGGTGCGCGATCTCGGCCTCGCCGCGGTCAACCGCATGCCGCGCTTGAAAAAGGCGCTGATGCGCCATGCCATGGGCGCCGGCGGCAACCTACCGCGGCTGTCGCGCGGCGAGCGGCTTTAGGACCGGTCGGCCGTCCGGCCGGGCAGCATGCGGCGCAGGACATTGTCGCCGAGAATGAAATGGTGGCCGAGCGCGGCGGCGACATGCAGCCCGACGAGGCCGAGCAACACCCAGACGATGGCCGAATGGAGCTCGCCGATGGCGCGTACCCAGCCAGCGCCTGCCGGCAGCACCGCCGGCAACTTCACGCTCCAGAACAGCGTGATCGTCCAGTTGTGCGCGACGGCGTTCGCCCAGCCGCTGAACACCAGCACGAACACCAGCGCGTAAAGCAGGAGATGCGTCGCCTCGGCGGTGACGATCTGCCAGCGCGGTCCGGGCTCGGGCAGCGGCGAATTCGCGATCAAGCGCCACAGGAAGCGGACGGCAATCAGGGCGAGAATGACGACGCCGATCGACATGTGCCAGTTGTTGAGAACGTCGGGCGGCGTCGTGCGGCGCGCCCCCGGCATCAGCCAGCCAAGAACGAGCTGAACCGCGACCAGCGCGAACACGAGCCAGTGCAGGGATTTGGCGATCGGTGAATAGGTCTTTGAACGCATACCGGGCCTTCAGCGGTGGCGGGACGACGCGCTGTTATAGGGATAATTATGGCTTTCGCGTGCCCGACATTGATCCAGGTCAGGCTGGCGTCAGCCGGCCCGGCGCGGCTCGCGCGACAGGCCGCGCTTGTCGAGCTCGGCGAGATAGGTGCGCCAGCGTTTCTCCTGCTCCCGCCCGAGCTCATAGAGATAGGTCCACGAATAAATCCCGGTGTCGTGCAGATCGTCGAATTTGATGCGGATGGCGTAGTTGCCGACCGGCTCGACCGCCAGGATGCCGACATGGCGGCGGCCGGCGACGATTTGCTTCTGACTTGGATTGTGGCCCTGAACCTCGGCCGACGGGCTTTCGACGCGCAAATATTCCGCCGGCAGGCGAAAGGTCTCGCCGTTGTCGAAATCGACTTCGAGCGCTTTATCCGCCGATTTGAGGCGGAATTCGACCGGCCAGGGCGACGCGTTCACGGCTGCGGCTTGGACTTGAGACGGGCCTTTTCGTCGTCGCGCAGCGGCCGCGCCTCGTCGGCGAGCATGATCGGAATGCCGTCGCGGATCGGATAGGCAAGGCCCGCCTCGGCGCTCACCAACTCCTGCGCCGCGCGGTCATAGACCAGCGGGCCCTTGGTCAGCGGGCAGACCAGGATTTCGAGGAGCTGGGGATCGATGTCGGCCATGCGCGCGCTCAATGCCGCGCCGACAAGGTGTCGCCGGCCGATGCCAGCAGCGCCATGTCGACCAGCTCCGTCAGAAGGCGGGCGCGCACCACCGGTTCGGCTTCGAGCAGCGCCTGTTTCTCGGCCGGCGCGAACGGACCCATCATCGCCACCGCATCGACCAGCCGCACGGCCGGCACCGAATTGGCGGCCGAAAGATCGGCCTTGATGCGATGGCGGCGCAGGAACGGCGTCAGTTTTTCGACCAGGCGGCCAGCGTCGAAACCCGGCAGCTCGACCTCGTCGGCGTCCGCGGCATAGCGCGACCAATCGGGCCGCACACGTCGGAAGAGCTCGGTCTTGGGCAATTCCTCGGCGACGTCGAAACGCGAGACGCCTTCGAGGCTGACGACGTAGCGGCCGTCGCCGCTCTCGCGGAATTCGATGATGCGGCCGGCGCACCCGGTCTTGTAGAGCGGCGGATCGCCGGCGTCGCCCTTGCCTTCGAGCGGCTGGATCATGCCGATCATGCGGCCTTCGCCCAACGCCGCGTCGGTCATCGCCAGATAGCGCGGCTCGAAGATGTTGAGCGGCAGCACGCCGCCCGGCAGCAGCAATGCGCCGGTGAGCGGAAACAGCACCAGCCGGTCGGGCAGCGGATGTGCGGGTGCGGTCATGCGAACAAGATAGTCGAAAGCCGCCGGCGCGCGGCGACGGTGAGCGGATCAGCGAGGCCGATGGCTTCGAAGAATTTCAGCAGCTGCCGGCGCGCGGCCTCTTCGTTCCAGGCCCGGTCGCGCTTGATGATCTCGAACAGCTGATCGATCGCCTTTTCGCGGTCGCCGGCGGCGAACAGCGCCACCGCCAGATCGAGCCGCGCCTGATGGTCCTTGGGGTCGGCGGCGAGCCGAGCTTCGAGCTTGCCAACTTCGCCAGCGGCCTTTTGCCCGGCTTCGGCAAGTTCGAGCGCCGTTTTCACGGCGGCGACATCGGCATGATTCGCCTGATCGGCGGGCACGCGCGCGATCAGCGCCGTGGCGCGGGCGGCGTCCTTCTGCGCCAGCGCCGCGCGCGCAAGCCCAACCAGCGCTTCGAGGTTCTCGGGCTCGTGCTGCAGCACCTGGGTCCAAATGTTGACCGCACGCGCCGTGTCGCCGGCGGCATGCGCTTCCTTGGCGAGCGCCAGCGCGTCGGCGATCGGCGACGCGGCACCGCCGCCGCCGAGCGCGGCCAGGCGTTGGACGAATTGCTTAACCTGCGTGTCAGGCAGGGCGCCGACGAAGCCGTCGACCGGACGGCCGTCTTTGAAGGCGTACACCGCCGGGATCGACTGGATGCGCATCTGCTGCGCCAGTTCGGGATTCTCGTCGACGTTGATCTTGACCAGGCGCACCGCGCCCTTCGAATCCTTGACGGCCTTTTCGAGCGCCGGACCGAGCTGCTTGCACGGCCCGCACCATGGCGCCCAGAAATCGACGACGATCGCCGCCTCGGCCGAGGCGTCGATCACGTCGGCCATGAATGTCGCCGTCGAACCGTCCTTGATCGCCGCGTCGACTGCGGCGCCTGGTGCCGGCCCTTTGCCGGGTTTGCCGATAATTGCGTCCATTGAAGTCCCTTCCGCCCAGATAAATGGCGGCGCGGCACGATAATGGCAAGGACCTTTGGGATCGAGGCGCGTTCGCGGCGCTTGCAGCCGGACCCGCGATCAGTTGCCATGACGGGCAATGCAGGACCCGACGAAGGATTACGCGGGCGTCAGCTTCTGGCTCGAGACCTGCGGCGACGATTTGACGCCGCGGCCGGCCTTGGCCGGTTCGACCGCGGTCGACGTGGCGATTCTCGGCGCGGGCTACACCGGCTTGTGGACCGCCTATTACCTGCTGGCGCGGCAGCCGTCGCTGAAGATCGCGATCGTCGAGCGCGAGATCGCCGGCTTCGGCGCCTCGGGACGCAATGGTTCGTGGTGCAGCGCGCATTTCCCGGTGAGCCCCGGCGTGATCGCCGAGAAATTCGGGCGGGAAAAGGCCGTCGCGCTTTATCGCGCGATGGCCGCCTCGGTCGACGAGGTGGCGCGGGTTGCGGTGCGCGAAGGTTTCGACATCGAGTTCATCAAAGGCGGCAGCCTCTCGGTCGCGCACGGGCCGGCGCAACTGCCGGCGGTGCGCGATGCCCATGCCGCGTTCGTGGCGCTTGGGCTCGAAGACCGCGTCGCATTGCTCGACAAGGCACAGACCGACGCACGGGTGCGGATCGAAGGTGTGCTCGGGGCGGTGTTCTACAAGGACGCGGCGAGCATCCATCCCGGCCGGCTGGTACGCGGTTTAGCGCGCGCGGTCGAGCGCCGCGGCGCGACGATTTACGAGCAAACCGACGTAACGGGCTTCACGCCCGGCGCCCGGCCGGCGCTCCACACCGCCGCGGGCGACGTCCGCGCCAAGACCATTGTGCTGTGCGGCGAGGCTTATCTCACGCACCTCAAGCCGCTGCATCGCCAACTGATCCCGGTCTATTCGCTCATGGCATTGACCGAGCCGCTGTCCGTGGCCGATTGGGGCGCGATCGGCTGGCGGCACCGCGAAGACATCGATTCCTGCCGGCTCACAATCGAATACATGGCGAAGACGGCGGACGGACGCATCCTGTTCGGCGGCCGCGGCGCACCCTATCACTTCGGCTCGCGGATCGACGCCGCCTACGACCGCCACGCGCCGACGATCCGGATGTTCGAGGACAGCGTGCGCGCTTGGTTCCCGCGGCTCAAGGCGGTGCGCTTCACGCACGCCTGGGGCGGGCCGCTCGGCGTGCCGCGCGATTTCATGCCGACCATGAGCTTCGATCCAGCGCAGAACGTGGCCAGCGCGCGCGGCTATGTCGGCAACGGCGTCGCCACGACCAATCTCGCCGGCCGCGTGCTCGCCGACCTGATCGCCGGCGAGCGAACCGCCGTCACCGACCTGCCGTGCGTCAACCATCACTCGCCGAATTGGGAGATCGAGCCGCTGCGCTGGCTCGCCGTCCATTACATTCAGCGCGCCTATTGGAAGCTCGATCAGAAAGCCGCACGCACCGGCGTCGCGCCGGACGGCAAATCGCTCGCCGAGCGGCTGACGCGGCATTAACCTGACCCGCAGGAGGCGCGCATGATTCGACCGATCCTGACTAACGGGAAATTTATTCAGGCCAAATCCAACACCACGATCCCGATTCACAATCCGGCGACCATGGCGCCGCTCGACGGCATTCCGGCTTGCGGCGCGGCCGACATCGACGCCGCCGTGGCGGCGGCCCGCGCGGCGCAGCCCGGCTGGTGGCGATTGCCGGGCCTCGACAAGGCCGAATTGCTGCACGCGATCGCGGCGCGCATCCGCACGCAACAGAAACCGATTGCCACGCTGATGACGCAGGAGACCGGCAAGCCGCTGATCGAATCGATCGATTGCGTGCAGTGGGTCACCGAAGCTTTCGACTATTTCGCCGAGGTCGCGCGCTCGTCGCTTGGCCTCACCGTGCCGCCGGTCGCCGAACATCAGGTCAATTTCGTGCGCAAGGAGCCTTATGGCGTGGTCGCCTGCATCGCGCCGTTCAATTTTCCGCTGTTGCTGATGATATGGAAGGTGGCGCCGGCGATCGCGGCCGGGAATACGGTCGTCTGCAAGCCGCCGCACCAGAATCCGCTGGCCAACCTGCTGATGGCCGAATGCTACGACGTCTTGCCGCCGGGCGTGATCAACATGATCACCGGCGCCGGCGAAACCGGCAAGCTGCTGATCGAGCATCCCGGCATCGACATGATTGCGTTCACCGGTTCGACCGCCGTCGGCCGGCAGATTGCGGCTTCGGCTGGTGCGCAGCTCAAGAAGGTGAATCTCGAGCTCGGCGGCATCGATCCGCTGATCGTCTTTGCCGACGCCGACCTGGATGTCGCCGTGCCCGGGGCGGCCTGGGCGCGGCTGCTGAATGCCGGCCAGGTCTGCACGTCATCGAAGAGGATCTACGTGGTCGAGTCGATCGCCGATGAATTCACGCGGCGCATCGTCGACCAGGTCAAGACGCTGAAGGTCGGCGACCCGATGGACCCCAAGACCGACATGGGGCCATTGATCTCGGCGGATGCGGTCGACAAGCTGGAAAGCCAGGTCGCGGCCGCCATCAAAGAGGGGGCGCGATGCGTGCTCGGCGGCAAGCGGTTCCAACCCAACGGACTCACCGGCCATTTCTTCCAGCCGACGGTCTTGACCAACGTGCGCCACGGTGGCATCGCCACCAGCGAAGAATTGTTCGGGCCGGTGGTGTCTATCTTCCGCGCCAAGGATGCCGCCGACGCAATCCACCTCGCTAATGATTCCGAATACGGGCTCGGCGCGTCGATCTACACCAAGAGCCTCGAGATCGCGATGAAGGCGATGGAGAATATCAAGGCGGGCAGCTTCTGGATCAACGACCCGCTGGCCGACAACAACGCCGCGCCGTTCGGCGGCATGCGCCACAGCGGCATCGGCCGCGAATTGGGCGCCGAAGGGCTCGACGCCTTCCGCGAGCCGAAGCACGTGCACCTCGACTATATCCAGGAACGCAAGCCCGACTGGTTCCCCTACGCCGCGCGGAAAATTCCTTAAAAGATACGGCTTCGCACGACGGTGAAGGCCTCAATTCGGCCTTCGCCTGTGCTGCGCGAGAACGCGTCAAGCCTCCAGGATCGCCTTGGCCGCCATCGCGCCCGATTGCAGGGCGCCTTCCATGAATCCGTAGAACGGCAGGCAGACGTGCTCGCCGGCGAAATGCAGATGCCGGCAATACGGCTGGCTGAGGAACTTGCCGATGCGGGTCACTTCGCCGGGCGCCGGACAGGAGTAACCGCCCCAGGTCCAGGGCTCCAGCGGCCAGGCGACGAAACGCGGCCAGCGCACGCGGCTGCTTGGATAGGCCTTGTAGACCTCGCCGATGCACCGGTCATAGAAGCGGTGCAGGCGCGCCGGCCGGCTTTTATCGTAGACCGATAGCGCGCGCTCGGCGGCCTTACCGCCGGCAAACAGTGCAAAGCGGACATTCTGTCCCGGCGCCTGCATTTGGTTGTCGGTCGCATCCCAAGTCATGCCGAAATTCTCGGAGGTGCTGTTGGGCGAGAGTTTGTCGGCGAACCAGAAGCGCGTCCGCACCGTGCTGAAGTATTTCACCACCGTTCCCATCGACATGCGGTAGGAGGGATCGATCGGCGGATCGACCTCGATCCTGTCCCAGGCGCTCGGCGGCACAGCCAGCACCGCGTGATCGGCCGTGATCGGCTTGCCGTGGTGCGGCGTCACCGTGACGCCGCGGGCGTGCACCGTGATGCGCGTGACCCAGTTGGACAGCTTCACCTCGCCGCCTTGCCGTTCGATCGTTTCGGCCAAGCGAAGCGCCAACGACTGGTTGCCGCTTTCGCAGCGGACGTTCTCGGTTTGCGTGAAATACGAATCATCGTGCTCTTCCTTGCCGGATTGCGCCCGCTGCGCGCCCGCGATCAACGCCAGAATCCCGAGATAGCTTTGCCGTGACGCCGGCACGCCATTGTTGTTGGCGAACTGCGTCTTGATCATCGCCTTGGCTAAAGGCGACACGTCCAATCCGTCGATCCAGGCCGAGACCGGCAGGCGATCCCAGCGCGCGGCATGCGGGGCGAGCCAGGGCCGATAGGGTTTGGTCAGGCTTCGCGCATCGCGCGACAGAAGGCCGATCGCGCCGGTCATCTCGTCGTAAATGCGCTCGACCGTCTTTGCCGACAGGAGCCGGCCGTCGAAGTGCGTCGGCATTTCGAGATTGAGCGCGGCGTAATCGTCGTCGTCGGTGATCATCGACAGACCGAGTTCGAAATGCTCGGCCAGGCTCATCCACAGCGGATGGGCATAGCCGATGAACTCGCCGCCCGCCTCGGTGATCTGCTTGGACCGCCTGTCGATCCAGCTCCAGACGCGACCGCCGACGCGCGGGCGCGCTTCGAAAACCGTGACCTTGTGGCTGTTCGCCAGGACGAAGCCCGCCATCAGCCCGGCAAAACCGCCGCCGACGATGACGACGCGTGGCCGCCGACTTTTGGGCGCGGCCTCGCTTGCGGCCAGCCATTGCTCGATTGGGAAGCGCCGCTTGAACCAGGCGATGCGGTCGCGCACCAGCCGCTTTTGATCGCTGCCGGAAATGGGCTGCCCGAACCGTCGGTGCAGCCGGGCATAAAGCGAACGCGACATGAACTCTCCCCCAATGCCAAGCGCCGGGCCGGCCTAATCCGGATCGACCGTCTCTTCTTCCATAATCGGGCGGCCCTTGCGCCCGCCGGACGTCACCGGCGGCTGGATGGCTTCGGCCTCGACGAGCTTGCCAGCGAGATCCAGACAGCGCCCGGCGAGCGCGGCAGCGCCCTCGGCCAGCGATTTCGACTCGCGCACGATGCGCACGTTGTTTTCCATGTCCTCGTGCGACCAGCCGCGCGAATGCGCGATGTACGGGAATTGCGGGAACAGGAAGCCGAGCTCGGCGAAGAAGCCCAGCATCGAGCCGGCGACGGCCTGGATGTTGTCCTGGCCACCGACGACGATGAAGGCCGCGACCTTGTTGCGGATCAGAAGTTTTTCGTTCCGCGAAATATCCACTTGGGCGCAGTTAAGGCGCTCCACCATCTTGAAATAAAGCGACGAGGCCGAGCCCCAGCGGATCGGCGTCGCGACGATGACGGCGTCGGCCCAGAACACCAGCGTCTCGTACACCTGATCCATCTGGTCGGTCGGATCCATCTGGGTGATCGAGCACGGCCAGGTACAGGCGTAATAACTCTTGGAGAAATAGCCCTCGCAGGCCCGGAACTTGAGATTGTTGAGCGTGATGCGCTTGGTCTCGGCGCCAAGCCGGCGGCCTTCGGCGAGAGCGCAATCGAGCAGATGGTCGGAACCGGAGAAACGCGGATGGGCCGCGTCCATGACGGTGGTCGAGATGCCCGCGAGGCGCAGCGGGCCGGGCGCGCGCACCGGCTCGCGCGATAGCGAATGCGGCGCATGCGGCTTCTTCATCCGCCGGGTCGGATTGGCGAGGTCGACCAGGACACGGCCCTTCTCGACCTTCACCGGAAATGCGGGAACGCAATCGTCTTCGAAACCGGGCTCGCCTTTGCCGGTGCAGCGGTCGAACTTCCAGCCGTGCCACGGGCACCTTATGAATCCGGCCTCGTCGAGCGTGCCTTCGCCCAACGGCCCGCCGACGTGGTTGCAGGTGTTGGCAATGGCGCCGAACACGCCGTCCCGATACGAAAGCGCGATGTCCGCGCGCCGCACCTTCATCGGCTGGCACGAATGCTTGGCGAGCTCGGCGGCGGCGCCGACATCGATCCACTCGGGTTCACGGGCCATGGGCGCTTCTCCTCTCGGCGCGTTTCTATCGAATGGCGGTATTTGAAGGGAACTCGACGCGGCGTTCAATCCGCCATAAAAGGCGGCTTCACTGGCATGTTACTTGGGCCACTGCGACTTGCGGATTAAAACGGGGAAGGGAAATCCGGCATGGACGGAACGGGATGGCGTCCGTTGCGTGGAATCGACCGCAGCCAACTGCGGGAAGCGCGACTCCAGGCGCATCACGCGATGCAATGGCTCGCCCGTGCGGCGCGCGCCTATATACCGGCGCGGCCGGACGACGCGCACACCAATCTGGGCTGGGACGACCGGCTCGACGGTTTCACCACCCACGCGCTCCGCGACGGCGTTCGCCTTGGGCTGAAGATCGCCGATCCCGCGCTGATCGTGCTCGACAACGGCGGCACGCCGACCTTGCGCTTGGACGGCCAGCGCGACGCTGCGGCGCGCCCGTGGCTCGGTGCGCGGATTGCCGCGCTTGGCTTCGATCCAGCCAGCCTCGATGCGCCAGCGCCCTACACGATACCCGCGCACGCGGTCGCCAACGGCGGAACTTATGCGGTCGGCGGGCTCGCCGAGGCATTCGTCGAGCTGGCGGCGTGGTTTGCCAACGCCGGTCGTGCACTCGACGGTGTTCGGGCGGCGATGGCCGGCCGTCGCTTCGCGGCATCGGCGGTGCGCTGCTGGCCGCACCATTTCGACGTCGCCACGCTGGCTTTGCTTGATGCCAGTGGAGTCGATCCCGTCCGTTCCGTGAATGCCGGTCTGTCGCCGGGCGACGATTGGTACGACGAACCCTATTTCTACGTCAGTCCTTATCCTTATCCCGATGCCCCGCGGCTGCCGGCGTTGCCACCCCTCGGTCATTGGCACATACGCGGCTTCACGGCGGCGATCGCGCCTGCGACCCGCATCCTGGCGACGCGCGACCGCGAAGCCGAAAGCATCGCCTTCCTGCGTGCCGCGACCGACGGCGCCATCGCGGCCTTGAACTAAATCGGCGCTCAGGCGCGCTCGGCTTGGACCACGTCTCGACGTCGGCGGATGCCCCAGGCGGCGAGACCGGCGGCCGCCAGCATGGCCACCGATGCCACCAGCACGCCGGTGTGCAGACCATTCACGAGGTTATCGTTGCCGGCGAAGGTGCCGAACACCGCGACGCCGACTGCGCCGCCGGCCTGGCGCGCCGCGTTGAGCACGGCGGCGGCGATGCCCGACGCCGATTTGTCGACAGTGCCGAGGACCGTCGTCGTCATCGCCGGCACCGCCAGGCCCATACCGAGCGGAATCAACGCAAAGCCCGGCAGCATCCGGACATAAGGCGTGGACGGCCCGAGACCGAGCAACAGCGCAAAGCCCGCGGCGCCGATCAACGCACCGACGATCATCGGCCCACGTGTGCCGGCGCGACCGGCGAGCCAGCCACTGGCAACGTTCGAGACGATGAAGGTCGCGGTCAACGGCAGGTAGGCGAGGCCGGCGGTCAAGGCGCTGTAACCGAGCACGCGCTGGAGATAAAGGCTCAGCACGAACACGACGCCGTAATAGGTAAGGTTCGCGAGAATGCCGAAACCGACCGCCGGCGCGAAGCCCGGCAGGCGAAGAAAATGCAGCGGTATCATGGGCGCGCGGCTGCGCGCTTCGCAGCGCACGAATGCCGCACCGGCGGCAAGCGCCAGGACGAAACCGCCGATAACGACCGGATGCAACGCGCCCAACGGGCGCAATTCGATGACGCCGCCGATCAGCCCGGCCAACGCCATGACCGCGAACACTTGACCGGCAAGGTCCAAATGCGCGGCACGCGGCGCGCGTTCGGTTTCGTCGATATAGGCCGTCAGCAATGCGCCGACGGCGCAAATCGGCAGGTTGACGAGGAAGATCGTTCGCCAGCTGCCGACCGCGAGGAGCAAGCCGCCGATCAACGGACCGGCGGCGATGGTGACACCGCCTGCCGCGGTCCACAGGCCGACGGCGCGCGCGCGTAACCGCCCATCGTGATGGCAAGCGTGGTTGAGCAACGCCAGCGAGCTCGGCAGCATCGCCGCCGCACCGAC
>JAGWIH010000274.1 GCA_028866355.1 Alphaproteobacteria bacterium | reverse complement strand
TCGCCCAAGGCGTCCACCTGAGCCAGCCAACGAGCGGCGCGCGTTTGAATTTCCACGACATGGAGATCGTGTTGAGCCCGTGGGCGCTGCTGCAAGGGCGTCTGGCGCCGTCACGCGTCGTGCTCGATCGTCCGGTGTTGCGTCTCGTACGGGCGGCCGACGGGTCGTTTCATATCGCGGTCGGCGAGCAGACCGCCGAAAGCCAAACCGCTGAATTTTGGGGAAACCGACTGACTCGCGACATCGCGGCGCCGTTGGGCACAGGTGGACCGCTGCAGTACCTGTCGACGTTTTCAATGACCAACGCGACGCTGATCGTCGACGATAAATCGCTCGGCGTGACGTGGCGCGCCGACCAGGTCGACCTGGTGATGGCGCGCAACGCCAACGGCGTCGACGGCCACATGCAGCTGGCCGTCGGCATCGGCGGCAAACAGGCGCTGCTGAACGGCCGTGTCGCTTACCGCAATACGGGTGAGCTGTCGGTGCGGATCGATTTCGAGGGCGTCGATCCGGCGCTGTTCGCGCCGGCGGCGCCGGCGTTGCAGCCGCTTGCTGCGGTCGATTTGCCGGTTTCGGGCGAAATGGCGCTTGGCTTCGACACCAAGAGTTTCGCGATCGACGTCGCGTTCTGCGATGTGCGGTTCGGCGCGGGAACCTTGCGCGAGGCCGACCTGCCCGATGGCACGGCGCCGGTCAAAGGCGGCATCCTGAAGGCGAGCTACAATCCGACCGCAGGGCGCGTCGACATCGAAAATCTCAGTCTCGATTTCGGCGGGCCCAAGGTCGTCGTCGAGGGCGAGGTCGACAACCTCGGCAGCGGCCTGTTGGCCGGTGGCTGGCCGACGGCGTTCGATGCATCGGCGCGATTGACGGCGGCCGGCATCCTGATCGACTCCCTACCGCATCTTTGGCCGGAAAAAGTTGGGCCGCACACGCGACACTGGATCACAACCCGGGTGCACGATGGCGTGATCGACAGCATGAACGCCGTATTGGCGCTTCACGTCGATGTTGACGCGCCGAAGCCGGTCAACGTCACTCGCTTCGAGGGTACCGGCAGCTACCGCAATTTGACGATCGAATATTTCCCGCCGTTGGAGCCGGTGCGTGGCGTCAACGGCACGGTCACGTTCGACCGCAAGCACATGGATTTTTCGCCGATCAGCGGTCACGTCCTTGGCGGCCGCGAAGTCGCCGCCAGCGTCAAGTTGTACGATTTGGATACCAATGACGAGATGGGCGATATCGACGTCACGCTGTCGGGGCCGCTGCATGACGCGCTCAAGGTGCTCGATACCAAGCCGCTGGAATACGCAAAGGCGTTGGGCCTCGACGCCGAGCACGCCAGCGGCGATTTCACAGCCCATGTTTTCTTCCGGCTCCCGTTGAAGCACGACCTGAACTTCGACGAGGTCGAGTACCATAGCGAGGCGCAACTATCGGGCATCGCCGTTCCGCACGCGTTCTTTGGTCGCGATTTGAGCGACGGCGCGTTCAAGATGACGCTCGACCGCGCGGCGCTGACGCTTGACGGCACCGCGGCGCTCGACGGAGCGCCGGTCAAGCTGACTTGGGTCGAGAATCTCGGCAAACAGGCACTCCGGCGGCGTTACACCGTTCAGGGGCGGCTCGACGATGCGGCGCGGGCCCGGCTCGGCGTGGATTTCTCGGACTATGCGACGGTGCATGGACCGGTCGACGTCGCTCTGACCTATGGTTTGCGCGCCGACCGGCGGGCGGAGGCGTCGATCACCGCCAATCTCAACGATGCCACCGCTGAAATCCCCAAGATCGGCTGGCACAAGACCGCCGGCCAGGCCGCGATGGCGAAATTCACGCTTCAGCTCGTCGGCGACCAACTCAAGCACGTGCGTAACGCCACCTTGGTGGGCAAAGGCATCGATGCGCGCCTGTCCGCGGATTTTGACAAAACCGGTCTATCGCGTCTCGACGTTCCGGTGCTGGTTGCCGGCGACACCAACGCGCAGGTTGCTCTGACGCGCTCCGGCAACGGCTGGACGGCCGATCTGTCGGGTCCGAGCTACGACGCGAGCGGTCTGATGCGCGACGTATCGCGCCCATCGGCGGCAAATCCGCCGCCCCTTGCGATTCATGCAACGTTGGGCCGCTTGGTGTTGGGTCCGAGCCGGGAACTGACCGATTTCAGTGCTCGGCTGCAAAGCAACGGCCCGCACTGGACGGAAGCGGCCATCGACGGCGTCTTGGCCAATGGCAAGAAACTCACGGTGCGATTCGGCGGCACCAACGGAGCCGACAAGTTCGATCTGACGGCCGACGATTTCGGTGCCTTGCTGAAGGTGCTTGACGTCACCGGCGACATCGAAGGCGGCA
Source organism: Alphaproteobacteria bacterium (assembly GCA_028866355.1). Taxonomy (GTDB): domain Bacteria; phylum Pseudomonadota; class Alphaproteobacteria; order ATCC43930; family CGMCC-115725; genus REEB95. The sequence continues at coordinate 902 of JAGWIH010000274.1, read as the reverse complement.
CCTTTGCGGTCAACGGCAACGCCGTGGACCAGGACGGCAAACGCGTGCTGAAAGGCACGTTCAATGGCGCCGATTACCGCGTGGTGCGCGCGCCGTTGTTCGCCCGGTTGCTGACGTTGACCTCGTTCAGCGGCGTGAGCAATTTGCTGACCGGCGGAAGCGGCATACCGTTCAAAGTGCTGCAAGGCGACGTAATCTACGGCGCCAGCAGCATCAAGCTCGACAACGTGCGCGCCTACGGCGGTGCGATCGGCATCAGCGCCAGCGGCACGGTCGACAACGATGCCAGCACGCTCGATGTATCCGGTACGCTGGTTCCCGCTAACATTCTGAACACGGTCATCGGCGACATTCCATTGATCGGCAGCTTGCTCGTCGGCGGCGAGGGACAAGGCATTTTCGGCGCCAATTTCCGGGTCGCCGGCCCGATCAGCAATCCGCAAATCGCGGTCAACCCGCTGAGTGCAATCGCGCCGGGATTCCTGCGGAACCTGTTCTTGTTCAAGGCGTGGAATCCGGCGCCCAGCACGCCGCCGAAAACAGAGTCGACGGCGCCCGCCGCCAATCCTTAGACGGGCTTTACCAGTGCGTGGCGCTTCTTGCCGGCCGACAGCTTGATGACACCGTCGGCGTTGAGATCGTCGAGCGACAGCGTCGCGGTTTCGTCGGTGACAACTTTGTCGTTGATGCGCGCGCCGCCGCCGCGGATGAGCCGCCGCGCTTCGCTCAGGCTCGGCGCCAGCCCGGCGCGGTGGAAGCATTGAATCGCCGGCCGGCCAGCCTTCAGCTCGGCCTTGGGCATCTCGGTCACCGGCAGATCGCTGCCGATGCCGCCTTCGGCGAACACGCGATGCGCGGTCGCAGCCGCTTCGTCGGCCGCTTTGCGGCCGTGCGCCAGCGCC
>JAGWIH010000273.1 GCA_028866355.1 Alphaproteobacteria bacterium | reverse complement strand
TTTGGCGACGCGCTCGACCTGCGGCAGGAAGCCGGGCTCGGTCATTACCGTCAGCACTTCGTTCGCCACCGCCATGGCGAGCGGATTGCCGCCAAACGTCGAACCGTGCGTGCCGGCCGTCATCCCCTTCGCCGCCTTTTCGGTGGCAAGGAACGCGCCGACCGGAAAGCCGCCGGCCAGCCCCTTGGCCAACGCCATGATGTCGGGCTTCACGCCGGCCCATTCGTGCGCGAACAGTTTGCCGGTGCGGCCCATGCCGGTCTGCACCTCGTCGAAGATCAGCAACAGGCCGAATTCGTCGCACATCGCGCGCAGGCCTTTAAGATAATCGGCCGACGCGACCGCCAGCCCGCCTTCGCCTTGCACCGGCTCGACGATGACGCCGGCGGTTTCCTTCGTCACTTTGGCGCGCATCTCGTTCAGATTGCCGTATGCGACGTGATCGAAGCCGGGCGCCGGCGGTCCGAACCCCTTCAAATATTTCTCGGCGCCGGCCGCGGCAAGCGTCGCCAGGGTACGGCCATGGAACGAGCCGGTGCAGGCGATCAGGCGATAGCGCTCACCGTGGCCCGATTCAGCGTGAAATTTGCGCGCGACCTTGATCGCGCCTTCCATCGCTTCGGCGCCCGAATTGCAGAAGAAGACGGTGTCGGCGAAGCTCAGTTTGACGAGCCGCTCCGCCAACAGTTTCTGTCCGGCGATCTGATAGAGGTTTGAGCAATGCCAAAGCTTTTGCGCCTGCGCGGACAGCGCGGCGACGAGACGCGGATGGGCATGGCCGAGCGACGTCACCGCGACGCCGCTCGAAAAATCGAGATAGCGCCGCCCGTCGGCGGCATAGAGATAAGGACCCTCGCCGCGATCGAACATCAGTTCGCTCCGCGCGTAGGTCGGCATAACGGCTGGAATCACGGGACTCTCTCCTCGGCGATGAAGGCGCAGGAATACGGACGGCGTCGGCGACGCTTAGCGTCGTCGCGGCAGCGCGACCGTTCGCAGTTCCTGTTCGTGCCGGGTCGAGCACCCGTTTGCACGCGTCATCGCTTGGCTCCAGTCCTCCGGGGAGGCGCGCGGAGTATGGGGCGGCCCTTAAGCCCCTGTCAACGCCGGGCGAATCGTCATGCCTTGAGCTTATAGCCGCGCTTGAACATTGCGTGGCACAGCACGATGAGGAGGGCGTTGGTGACGATCATCACGGCGACGCCGAGCGCCAGAGAACTGTCGGCATGGCCCGTAAGCCCATAACGGAAGCCGTCGATCATGTAGAAAAACGGATTGGCCAGCGCGACGTCGCGCCAAGCGCCGGGCAGCACGTCGATCGAATAGAAGGTGCCGGACAGAAACGACAGCGGCGTGACGATGAAGTTGGTGACGGCCGCGATGTGGTCGAATTTGTCGGCCCAGATCGCGCCGATGACACCGAGTACCGACAGGCACAGCGACGCGGCCACGGCGTGAAACACCGCCAGTCCGAGATTATAGACATGCAGCGGGACGAAAACCTCGATCACCGCCGCGACGACGATGCCCACGACGAGGCCACGCGTCACGCCGCCCAAGGCGAATCCCCAAACCAATTCGCCCGGACTCAATGGCGGCATGAGGACGTCGACAATATTGCCTTGGATCTTCGCGATCATCAGCGACGACGACGTATTGGCGAAAGCGTTTTGCACCATGGCCATCATGATCAAGCCCGGCGCCAGGAATTCGGTGTAGGGAACGCTGCCGACGGTGCGCGTCTGGCCGCCGAGCGCCAACAGGAAGATCGCCAGGAACAGCAGCGTCGTCACCACCGGCGCGGCGATCGTCTGCGTGTAAACCTTGACGAAGCGTCGGACCTCGCGGACGTAAAGCGTCCACAGGCCGAGCCAATTGACCGCGCCGATCCTGCGGACCGCCGGACCCGCTGCATCCATGTTGAATCCCGTCTCCAAGACGGTGAAGCTTAGCAGGGGAGGGCCGGCGCACGCCAAGACAACCCGCGATGTCAGAGCCGCGCAAGACGCGTAAGCCGCCGCGCCGGATGACGGCCGAGCGGTTGGAGAATATCGCGCTCCATTATCTCGGCCGCTATGCCAGCTCGAGCGGCAATTTACGGCGCGTGCTGATGCGCCGCGTCGAACGCGCCGCCGCCGTGCACGGCGACGATCCGGCCGATGGCGCACGCTTGGTCGACGTGCTGATCGCGCGCTATCAGCGCTCGGGCCTGATCGACGATCGCGCGTATGCGACGCAAAAGGCGGCGAGTTTGCAACGGCGCGGCGCGTCGCGCTTTGGCATCCGCGGCAAGCTAAGGCAGAAAGGCGTCGAGGCCGATCTGATCGACGACGCGGTGATGATCCTCGACGAAGGCGGCTCCGGTGCGGGTGAACTCGCCGCCGCTTGCGCGCTGATCCGGCGGCGAAGACTCGGTCCGTATCGCGCGGCCAGTCAGCGCGCGGCGCTGCGGCAGAAGGATTTGGCGACGCTGGCGCGCGCGGGGTTCGGCCTCGCCGTCGCGCGTCGCGCCTTGGCGGCGCCCGATCGCACGACGCTCGAGGCCTGGGGCCGCGGCGAGACCGACGCCGATTAGGCGGGTTTGCGCGCCTTCGCGCCGTTGCGTATGCGCGCCGCCGGCGCGGCATTGTCGTCGCCGAAATAGATCGTGCGCGCAGGGAACGGCATTTCGATTTTCTCGCGCTCGAACGCCAGTTTCATGCGCCGGTTGAATTCGCGGCCGACCGCCCATTGGCGGATCGGCTGGGTCTTGATCCGCACCATGATGATGACCGCGGAGTCGGCAAAGCGATCGAGGCCGACGACGTCGAGCGGCTCCTGAATCCAGCGCGTGAACGGCTTCTCCTTGCGCATTTCCTCGACGACCGCAGCGAGAACCTTGACGACCCGGTCGGTGTCCTCGCCGTAGCCGACGCCGACATTGGCGACGTAATACGAATAATCCTTGGTCAAATTCTGGATGACCGTGACCGCGCTGAACGGCACGGTCATCAGCGAGCCGTCTTGCCCGCGCAGCTTGATCGTCATGATCGACATCGCCTCGACCACGCCGGAATGACCGCTGCCCAGATCGACCACGTCGCCGACGGCAAACGTGTCGTCGACCAGGACGCCGATGCTGGTCAGCAGGCCCTTGATGATCGATTGCGATCCGAAACCGGCGATCAAACCGAACACGCCTGCACCGGCGAGCAGCGCGCCGACGTTGATGCCGATCGCGCCGAGAACCGCGAAGATCACGAAGATGCCGATGATGAC
>JAGWIH010000272.1 GCA_028866355.1 Alphaproteobacteria bacterium | reverse complement strand
TCGAGCTATTGCCGCCGGCCTGGTGCAGAGCGACGACATCGGCATCGCCCAGGCCGTCGAGATTGATGTCCTGCCGGCCCTGCACCTGGGTCAATGCCCGGATGCGGTCGCGGATGAGCGCCGCGCTTTCGTATTCGCGCCGGTCGGAAAGCTCCTGCATGTGCTTCGCCAGCCGCGCCTGAATCTCTTGGCTGCGGCCTGCCAGGAAGCCGCGCGCCTCGGTGACCAGCCGCGCATAGCCGTCGTGGTCGATGCGCCCGGTGCATGGCGCGCTGCAACGCTTGATTTGGTAGAGCAAGCACGGCCGCGTGCGCGCAGAGAACACGCTGTCGGCGCACGACCGCAGCAGGAACGCGCGTTGCAGCGCGATGAGCGTGCGATTGACCGCGCCCGCGGAGGCGAAGGGCCCGAAATAATCGCCCTCATCGCCGCGCGCGCCGCGATGCTTGGTCAATTGCGGAAATGGATGGCCGCCCGTGAGGTGGATGTACGGGAACGACTTGTCGTCGCGCAGGAGCACGTTGTAGCGCGGCATCAAGCGCTTGATCAGATTGCACTCGAGCAGCAGCGCCTCGACCTCGGTGTGCGTGATGGCGATCTCGAGCGAATGGGTCTCGGCCACCATCCGCTTCAATCGCACCGGCAGGCCGTTGACGTTGGCGTAATTGGCGACGCGGTTCTTGAGATTTGACGCCTTGCCGACGTAAAGCGCGTCGCCTTTGGCGTCGAGCATGCGATAGACGCCCGGTGCCAGCGGCATGGTCTTGAGCGCCGCACGAATAACGGCGACGCCACGCGCCAGATTACCGGCTGGCGGTGGCGCGGCGCCTTCGATTTGGTCGTCGGTGTCGGACACGTCACTCATCGTGCCGGCACGGCCGCCGCTCGGGCGGCGCGATATCCACGGAAACTGTGCATAAGTTTGTTCATAACGAACGACCGCCTCGGTCGGTCGAAGATTAAATCTAGGATCTGACCGCTTTGCTCAAAAAAACGGCAACCGCGCCAGCGGATTGTTTTTACATGGCGTTTCCGGCGCGAACTGTAAACTCCGCGTAACAGCAAGGAAATAAAGGCCTTTGCGACATAGAACGGACACACAGTTCGCGACCTGTTGACAACTGACAGCCGCCCGCCGACGTCCGGCCAAACCGAAAAACCCCTCTGCCGACAAAAACTTAGCGTGATTGTGACGGCATGGTTGGTCGACCATGACAATGGCCGCCGGCAAACGGTTGCAAGCGCCGAAATTCTACTCGCTCGCCGGCGGCACACGGCTAGTCGGCGCCCAATTCAGATGCTGGCCGCCGTCGAGCGCGATCATCTGTCCGGTCATGGAAGGCGATTCCAAAATGAACATCACCGTGCGCGCAATCTCGTCCGGCGTCGTGCCGCGCCGCAGCGGCAACAGCTCGACCTGCTGCCGGAACTGCTCGTCGCTCTGCCGTGGGCTCGGTAGCGTCGGACCGGGACCGATGCCGTTGACACGGATGCGCGGCGCCAGCGCCAGCGCCATCGTCTGTGTCAAAGTCCACAACGCCGCCTTGCTCACCGTATAGGACGTAAAGTACGGCGTCAGATTCCAGACACGCTCATCGAGGATGTTGATGACCGAACCCTCGGCACCGGCGGGAAGCTGGCGCGCGAATTCCTGCATCAGCACGAAGGGCGCGCGCAGGTTGGTTTCAAGATGCCGGTCCCAGCCCGCGCGCGTCACGTTCAGGACGTCGTCGCGATCGAAAGCCGACGCGTTGTTGACGAGCAGAGAAAGCGGCCCGACCGCTTCAGCCGCGCGCGGCACCAGAGTCGCGACCTCGGCTTCGCGTGTCAGATCGGCGGCGATCGCCGCGGCACGGCGATCGCGGCGGCGGATTTCGCCGGCGAGCGCTTCGGCGTCGTCGCGCGACGTGCCGTAATGCACGGCGACGTCCCAGCCGTGTGCGGCAAGCGTCAAAGCGATCGCCCGGCCAATGCGGCGGGCGCCGCCGGTCACCAGCGCGCTGCGGCCAGCCATCAATAACGCTCGCGCATCCGGCGGTTTTTCGCCGCCTTGGCCTTGGCCAAAGCTTTGGCCGAGGTGCCGGCGCGACCGCCGGTCGAACGGCCGCGCGGGGCCGTCGCCGACCCTGGGCTGCCGATTTCCAGGTGATACTCCTCGAGCCGCCGGATCTCGTCGCGAAGCCGCGCCGCTTCCTCGAATTCGAGGTCGGCCGCCGCCGCTTGCATGCGGCTTTCAAGATCGGCGACCACGGCCTGGAGGTTGTGCCCCTGATAGTGCAGGGCCGTGTCCTCGCCGGTCTCGACCGTGACGCGATCCTTTTCGTAGACGCTTTCGAGAATATCGGCGATCGCGCGCTTGACGCTTTCGGGTGTGATACCATGCGCCGCATTATAGGCCTGCTGCTTTTCGCGCCGGCGATTGGTCTCCTCGATCGCCGCCTTCATGCTTTCGGTGGTGTGGTCGGCATAGAGGATGGCGCGGCCGTCGACGTTGCGCGCGGCGCGACCGATGGTTTGGATCAGCGCCGTGCGCGAGCGCAGATAGCCCTCTTTGTCGGCATCGAGAATCGCCACCAGGGCGCATTCCGGGATGTCGAGGCCTTCGCGCAGCAGGTTGATTCCGACCAAGACGTCGAAAACGCCGAGCCGCAGGTCGCGGATGATCTCGATGCGTTCCAGCGTGTCGACGTCCGAATGCATGTAACGCACGCGGATGCCGTTTTCGTGGAAATATTCGGTCAGCGCCTCGGCCATCTTCTTGGTCAGCGTCGTCACCAGCACGCGTTGCCCCTTCTTGGCGCAATCGCGGCATTCGGCCATCAGATCGTCGACTTGGGTCTCGACCGGCCGAATGACCGGCACCGGATCGACCAAGCCGGTCGGCCGCACCACCTGTTCGGCGAACACGCCCTGCGTCTGGTTGAGTTCCCATGGGCCGGGCGTTGCCGAGACGCACACCGTCTGGCCGCGCATGACGTCCCATTCCTCGAATTTGAGCGGCCGGTTGTCGATGCAGGACGGCAGGCGGAAGCCGTACTCCGAGAGCGTGAATTTGCGCGCATAGTCGCCTTTGAACATACCGCCGACTTGCGGAATGGTGACGTGGCTCTCGTCGACGAAGACGAGGCAATCTTCCGGCAAGTATTCGAACAAGGTAGGCGGTGGCTCGCCGGGCGCGCGGCCGGTGAGATAGCGCGAATAATTCTCGATACCGGCGCAGCTGCCGGTCGCCTGCATCATCTCGAGGTCGAAGGTCGTGCGCT
>JAGWIH010000271.1 GCA_028866355.1 Alphaproteobacteria bacterium | reverse complement strand
GCGGCGGCGCGGTTCGAGATCCAGGCGACGACATTGAGCAGCGCCGATATGGCGACGACGCCGAGCGCCGCCGTCAGCGGCAGGGCGAAGCCCAGGACCTCGTGCACCACCAGCAGCGTCGCCGCCTGGCCGATGACGGCGACCCAGCGGATCAACACCAGCATACGCAAGCTGACCGCGACGTCGCTGCGCAGGGCCAGTTGAAGTGCCGCTTCCGCCTTGAACGGGCTGGGTTTTTCGCCGATGGTTGGCATCGGCCTATTATACACCGCGCATGCAAGCGGCCAACGCGCGGTGGCTGGCGTACGGGGCAGCCTTGCCATTAGAATCGCGGCCATGAATCTGGATGATTTCACCCGTGACTGGCCGGCCCGGCGCGCCGATGCGCGCGTCGCACTGACCTTCTTCACGCGGCTGGTCTGGGGTGACCGGCCGGCACCGGCGCTTGGCGAGCTGGCGGCGGCGAGCTGGGCCTTCCCCTTAACCGGATTGGTGATCGGCGTCTGCGGCGCGGTCGTTTACGCGATTGTCGCATGGCTCGGCGTGCCGGTGCCCGCGGCGGCGCTGCTGGCGGTGGCGACGACGGCATTGGTCACCGGCGGCCAGCACGAAGATGGCCTGGCGCGCGCGGTCGAAGGTCTGGGGCGCGGCGCCGATCTCGGCGAGCGGATGCAGTTGATGCGCGATGGACCCAACGGGGCGCTCGGCGTGCTGGCGATTGTCTTGAGCGTCGGCTTGCGTGCCGGCGCCCTCTTTGCCGTGGGCTCGACGTTCGGCACCGCCGGCGTCAGTGGCGCGCTCGTCGGCTGCCATGCGATTGCACGCGGTCTGCTGCCGGCCGTGCTGCGCTGGGGCGAGCCCGCGGCGCCCGGCGATTGGGCGGCCGAAGCGGGCCGGCCCGAGACGACGAACGTCGCCGCGGCAGCGGCGATTGCGCTCGTCCTGGCGCTCTTGGCTCTCGGAATCAAGGCGGGGTTGGTGGCGATCATCATCGGCGCGGCCGCGATGGCGGCGGCGAATCACGGCGCGCAACGTCGCATTGGCGGCTTCACCGCCGACACGTTGAGCGCGGTCGAGCAGGCCGGTGAGATCGCGGTGTTGTTGGTTGCCGCGGCCTGGAGTTAGCGCCGCGCAATGGGCCGGTCAGTAGTCGGCCGCGTCGGGCTGGTTGGCGGCAGCTGCCGTCGGTTGCGTCTGGGCCGGCGGCGCGCTCGGCAGGTCGTATGTGTAAACGCACAGATTGTTGCGCCACAGCTCGAAGGTCGCGGCTTGGCGCGCGACCGCGGCGAGGATGCCCTTGGTCACGGCACGCGGCAGCGCCAGCGCACGGATGGTCTCGATCGCCACGACCTTGCGGTTGCGATCGAGCAGATAACAGCGGAATTCAGCCACCTTGACCCCCGCGGCGGATGCCGTTGCGCGATTCTTCACCCCAGACTGCGGGTTAATGGTTAAAAACCCGCGAAATATGGCGCCGCCGTCCATGCCCGTAACCGCCGATTCCCGCCTTTTGGCCCTGGCCCGAAAGCCGCGTGCGGCGCGGCGGCTGGCGATTGTGGCCGATTCCGATGACGTGCGCGCGTTCGCGATCCTGGCCGCGTTGGCCGAAGCGGGCTATGGCGTCGCCGACTTGCCCGCCGGCCCCGCCGCGCTCAACGCGCGGCTCGCCGGCGCCGAGGGCGAAGCCGTCATGCTGAACGACTATGCCGCGTTCACCGCGAGCATGCCGGCAACGTTGCGTGACGCCGTGGCGGCGCGCTGGGGCGCGGCCGAGCGTGATCCGCATTACCGCCCCGGGCAGGTCGATTGCGGCCGCCTGATCATCCCGACGGTGCGGTTCGGCAACGTCGCCGTGATCGCCGCCGGCATCGCGACCGTGCCGCCGCGCCATGCCGCGCTCGCCGGCGCCGCGTGGATCACGGACGCTTTTCGTGCCGATGCGGCGATCGCCTGGCGGCCGCTGGGTGTCGCGCTGCCGTTGCCGGTGTTGATCGCACCGGCGGATGGCGCCGCCGATACCGCCGGGCTACTCGCGGCACTCGATGGCGACGGCGCCGGGTCCCGTGCGTGGCAGACACCATGATCGCGCGTTGGAGCAAGGGGTGGCGGCCGTTTGCCCTGCTCGGCCTGCTATGCCTCGGGCTCTATCTTCCCGGCATCGCCGCACTGCCGCCGACCGATCGCGACGAGGCGCGGTTCGCGCAAGCGACGCGCCAGATGCTCGAAACCGGCGATTGGCTGCACATCCGGTTCCAGAATGAAGCGCGCAATCAGAAGCCCGCCGGCATCTATTGGCTGCAGGCGCTTTCGGTTTCGGCAACGAGCCAGGCAGCAAGTCCTGCGATCTGGCCCTATCGTTTGCCGTCGCTCGCCGGCGCGATTGCAGCGGTCCTTCTGACCTTCGCGCTCGGCCGCAATCTGGTCGGCGCGCCGGCGGCGCTGCTGGGATCGGCGCTGCTCGCGGCGTCGTTGAGCCTGACGGTCGAAGCGCATCTCGCCAAGACCGATGCGACGCTGCTCGCCTGCGTCGTCGCGGCGCAGTTGGCGTTGGCCGAAATTTATCGCACCGGGCGCGCCGGACAGACGGCAGCGTGGCCATGGGCGTTGCTGTTCTGGGTGGCGATCGGCGCCGGCGCGCTTATCAAGGGTCCGGTCGCGCCGCTCCTGGCGGCGCTGACCGTCGCCGCGTTGTTGCTGGCGGACCGCCGAGCCGGTTGGCTCAAGGCATTGCGCGCCTGGTGGGGCGTGCCGTTGGCGATCCTGATGATCGGTCCCTGGCTCGTCGCGATGATGCGCGCAACCAACGATACGTTCATCGCCGGTTCGCTCGGCAGCGATTTTTTCGGCAAGATCGTCGGCGTTCAGCAAAGCCACGGCGCGCCGCCGGGCACTTATTTATTGCTGCTGGCGTTGATCTTCTGGCCAGGATCGCTGTTTGCCGCCGCCGGCATGCGCCGCGCCTGGCGAGAGCGCGAGCAGCCGACGCCGCGTTTTCTGCTGGCGTGGATCGTGCCGTTTTGGGTCGCGCTCGAACTCGTGCCGACCAAGCTGCCGCACTATGTCCTGCCGCTGCTGCCGGCATTGGCGTTGCTGGCCGCCCACGCTCTGTTCAACGCCGATACCGGCCCGCGCGCGTTACGGATCGTCGTCGCGCTGCTGTGGGCCGTCGCGACGCTGGCGCTGGCAGCCGCCCTCGCGCTGGCGCCACCGCTGCTCGGCGCCGAACCATTGCCGGTTGGCGTCGCCGCCGCATTGATCGTGCT
>JAGWIH010000270.1 GCA_028866355.1 Alphaproteobacteria bacterium | reverse complement strand
CCGTGAACCCCTCGGCGCGGATGCGCTTGACCAATTCGAAAACCTGCTCGACCACCAGCGGCGCCAGGCCCGCCGACGGCTCGTCCATCAACAGCAGCTTCGGTTTTGACATCAGGGCGCGGCCGATCGCCACCATCTGCTGCTCGCCGCCCGACAGCGTGCCGGCGAGCTGGTTGCGGCGTTCTTTGAGGCGCGGGAAAAGCTCATAGACCCAGGCAAGACGTTCGATGAACACGCGGCGCGCCGCCGGCAGGTAGGCGCCCATCCGCAAATTCTCTTCGACAGTCAGGCGCGGAAACAGCCGGCGATTTTCCGGCACGTGCGCGATGCCGGCGGCAACCACGCGATAGGCCGGCGCGCCGGCGAGCGATTCGCCTTCGAGGACGATGCGCCCCGAACGCGGCGGCAACAGGCCGGAGATCACGCGCATCAGCGTCGTCTTGCCGGCGCCGTTCGGCCCGACCACGCCGACCGCCTCGCCATGCTCGACGTCGAGCGAGACGTCGAACAACGCCGCGAACGAGCCGTAGCCCGCGTTGACGCCGTCGAGGCGCAAAAGCGCGGCCATCAGTGCGCCCGGCCGAGATAGACTTCGGCGACGCGCGAATCCTTGGCGGCGTCGCGCGGCAGCCCCTCGAAGATCAGCTCGCCGTGGTCGAGGACGATGACGCGATCGACGACGCGCATCAGCACGCCCATGATGTGCTCGACCCAGACGATGGTGATGCCAAGATCGCGCCGGATGCGGCCGAGCATGTCGGCGGCGCGTTCCATCTCGGCATGGTCGAGACCGCCGAGGCTTTCGTCCGCCAGCAGAAGCTTGGGCCGCGTCGCCAGCGCGCGCGCCAGTTCGAGCTTCTTGAGCTGCGCCGCGCCGAGGCCGTCGATCATCGCGTCGGCGTCTTTCGGCAGGCCGACCAAGTCAAGCGCGGCAACCGCATGCGCTTCGGCCTCGGCGCGCGAGGCAACGCCGTGGCCGCCATAGAACGCAGCCAGGGTGACGTTTTCGCGCAGGCTGAGGCGGCGGAACGGCCGCGGAATCTGAAAGGTACGCGCCAAGCCCTTACGGCAGATGCGATGCGCCGGCAGGCCCGCGATCTCCTGATTTTCGAAGGCGATCGACCCCGCGCTCGGGCGCAGCGTGCCGGCAATCAAATTGAATGTGGTGCTTTTGCCCGAGCCGTTCGGGCCGATCAGACCGAGGATTTCGCCGGCGACAACGTTGAACGATACCCGGTTGACCGCCAGGAACCCGTCGAAGCTTTTGCTGACGCCCTTAACCGAAAGCACATCGACACCCGTGGCTGGAACACCGTGCCGCGGCCGCGACATGCGGCCGCGATGGGGCAGAAGCCGGCGTCAGGCGGCGTAAGGGTTCGACTTCGGCAGTGGCATCACGTCGTCGGCGGTTTTTATCTTGTCGGGCCAAACGATCGCTTCGACGTCGCCGTATGCCTGCGTCACGCAAGCCGATACGCGCAAATTCTGGCCGGCGAACTCGTTGCCCGGCGGCGCGAACTTGACGCCGTAACCCTGAATGGTGCCGCCTTCCGGAATGTCGACGTCGAGCGCCGCCTTGCGGATCGCGTCCGGGTTCGTGCCGCCGTATTTGGTGATCGCCACCGGCAGCACGTTTTGCAGAAAAATCCACGTCTGGTTGAAGCCCATCGAGACGTGCGGCGGCACGGCTTCGTTGCCGGTGACCTTCTTGTAGCGTTCGACCATGACCTTGACCAATTGCTCGAGCTCGGGCTTGAGCGAGCCCGGCTTGAGATTCTGTGCCGAGACCGGATCGACGTTGAGGAAGTAATCGAGGTCGGAGCCGAACGCCTGTTTGAGCTTGTCGCGCTGGCCGTAGCCGGCGCCGTGGCCGATCAGCATCTTGAACTTGAGACCGGCTTCGCGCGCCTGGCGCAAGAACAGCGTGATGTCGGGATTGTAGCCGGTGTGCAGGATGACGTCGGCGTTGGCGCGCTTGAGCTTGGTGACCAGCGACGACAAATCCGACGTCGTCGCCGAATAGGCTTCGTTGAGGATGATCGGGATGCCATCCGCCTTGGCATGAACCTCGTCCGCCGCGCCGGTGTCCGAGCCGTAGGGCCCGTCTTCGTGGATGATGGCGCATTTGAGCTTGGTCGGATCGAGCTTGAGCTGGGCCTGCGAATGTTCCTTGAGGAAGGCGATCGCGGCCCCGCCATAGGCGTCGGCGCTGACGCCGGGGCGGAAGGTATAGGTCAGGTTCTTGCCCTTCAGCACCTTGGTGGCGACAGCGATGGTGATCCACAGGATCTTCTTCGCCTGTTCCATCTTCTCGGCCAAGGGGACAGCCTCGGGGCTGGCGTAGATGCCCAGGATGGTGTCGACGTGTTGCTCGCTGATCAGGCGTTCGGCCTCGTTGAGCGCGACTTCGACCTTGCTTTGCGCGTCGCCTTTCACCGGCTCGATCTTGTGCTTGCCGAGCACGCCGCCATGTTCGTTGACGAGATCGATGGCGATTTGGGTCCCGATCGAACCCGGCACCGAACCGGCGCCAGTGAACGGCCCGGTGAGGTCATAGAGCACGCCGATGCGGATCGGCGACGACGCGGCCTGAGCCCAGGCGCGACCGCCCGCGAGCGGCCCAGCGGCCGCCATCGCGGCCGTTGCCGCGGAATATTTCAGGACCGAACGCCGCGTGGTCTTGCGCATGATTCCTCCCCCGGGAGCGGCTCGTGCGGCCGCATTTTGATCAGCCGCAGGCGCGGCCTGTTGCCGGCAGTGTTGGGCAAGTCCTGGGGCCTGTCAACGCGCCGCGGTCGCCGTGAGGCATCCCACCGCGAGGGCGGCGCGGACCGACAAACGCCTTGTTTCCAAGCGGTTAGCCATGACCGACGGTTGCTTGACAGCGTGATGCGGCGGTCCAATATGGCCCTCGTCGCGGCGCGGACCGACAGCAGAGGACGCAGGAGATGGACAGTACGAGCGCGTTGGCGCACACGGTCAATCCGGCGAACGAGCGCGGTCGCGAGGGCTTCTATCAACGCGCCGGCGGCCAGAATCTGGCGCCGCTGTGGCGCGTACTCGGCGCGCTCGTTACCGACGAGCCGATGTCGCCGGTCAAGGCGACGATTTGGAAATACCGCGAAGTGCGCCCCTATCTCATGGAGGCGTGCAAGCTGATCACCGCCGCCGAAGCCGAACGGCGCGTGATGATGCTCGAAAATCCGGGATTGCCGGGTCAGTCGCGCATCACGCACAGCCTGTTCGCCGGCTTGCAGATCATCCT
>JAGWIH010000269.1 GCA_028866355.1 Alphaproteobacteria bacterium | reverse complement strand
TACGTCGCCGACGAGGAAAAATTGCTGCGTCTGGCCGCCGAAGCGATCAAGACGTCGCCGGCGGAACTGCCGGCGCGGCTTTCGGCGCTGCTCGACGAGCGCAAACGCTTGGAGCGCGAGTTATCCGACGCACGCCGCGCTGCGGCGCTCGGCGGTGGCGGCGGCAACGCCGCCGACGGGGCGACCAAGGATGTTGCGGGCGTCAAGTTCGCCGCCCGCGCGCTCGACAACGTTCCCGCCAAGGAACTGAAAAGCCTGGCCGACGATCTCAAGAAGGAACTGGGCTCGGGCGTGGTCGCGTTGGTCGCACGCGAAGAGGGCAAGGCGTCGATCGTCGTCGGCGTCACGCCCGATCTGACCAAGCGCTTCGACGCCGTCGAGCTGGTGAAGCTTGGCGCGGCGGCGCTCGGCGGCAAGGGGGGCGGCGGCCGTCCCGACATGGCGCAGGCGGGCGGTCCCGACCCGTCGCAGGCCGAAGCCGCGCTCGCGGCGGTCGAACGCGCGCTCAGCGAGAAATCGAAAGCCGCTTAAGGTTTTTTCGGCGGCAAAAACAGGATGTCGCCTTCGCGGGGCCAATCGAGCGCGGCGCCGCCGGGCTCGCCGGCATAAGCGCGATAGCCGAGTGCGGTCAGCATTTGCCACACCGTCGCAGCGCTGCCGCCCGCACGTTGCAAATGCGCGGCGTTGATCTCGATCAGCAGCGCCGGCCCGAAGCGGGCGAGGGTGGCGCGGCCGCCTTCGAGCATGGCTTGTTCCCAGCCTTCGATGTCGGCTTTGATGAAATCGAGCCGTGACAAACGGAGCGTCGTGGCGAGCGCATCGAGCGTCGTGACCTCGATGGTCTCGGTCTCGGCCGATCCTGCGCGTGTGTGCGGCCCAAGATGCGCCAGGCCGAAGCCATAGCTGCCCGAAGCTTTCACCGGAATGGTCAGCGTTGCCGTGCCCGGTGCCGCGCCCAATGCCAGCGGCAGGATTTCGACATTACGCAACCGATTGAAACGGATCGCGGCGCGCAGAACGCGCCGGGCGTAACTTTGCGGCTCGATGGCATAGATCCGGCCGCGCCGCGCCAGACGCGCGAATAGTTTCGTGTATTGGCCGGCATGCGCGCCGACGTCGAAGACAACCGCGTCGTCGGATATCAGCGGCGCCAGCAGCGGCCGCATTTCGCGGTGGTGCTGCTTGAAGACCGCCTTAAAGAGATGCGCGAACAGTCCGGCGGTGATCCGGCCGCGATAGGGCGCAACCGCCGGCCCGCCGGCCATGCTCAGGCCATCTTCTGTTTCAACCGCGCGTCGAGCCGGTCGAGGAACGGAATGGTGTTGAGGAACGGCGTCGTCGGGCTGATCAGGGTGGCGAGGTCCTTGGTCATCTCGCCGGCTTCGACCGCTTCGATACACACTTTCTCGAGCGTCTCGGCGAAACGCACCAATTCGGGCGTCTTGTCGAACGTGCCGCGATACCACAGGCCGCGCGTCCAGGCGAAGATCGAGGCGATCGGATTGGTCGACGTCTCCTTGCCCTGCTGGTGCAGGCGGAAATGGCGCGTCACGGTGCCGTGCGCCGCCTCGGCCTCGACGGTCTTGCCGTCCGGCGTCATCAGCACCGAGGTCATCAATCCGAGCGAGCCGTAGCCTTGCGCGACGACGTCGGACTGCACGTCGCCGTCATAGTTTTTGCACGCCCAGATGAAATTGCCGTTCCACTTGAGCGCCGACGCCACCATGTCGTCGATCAGCCGGTGCTCGTAAGTGATCTTCTTCGCCTTGAACGCGGCGGCGAATTCCTTGTCGAACACCTGGCCGAACAGTTCCTTGAAGCGCCCGTCATAGACCTTGAGGATGGTGTCCTTGGTCGAGAGATAAACCGGCCAGCCGCGCTGCAGCCCATAATTGAAGCAGGCGCGCGCGAAGCCGCGGATCGATTCATCGAGATTGTACATGCCGAGCGCGACGCCGCTTTCGGGAAACTCGAAGACGTCGTAGGTCGTCGGCTTGCCGCCGTCCTTCGGCGCGAAGGTCATGGTCACTTTGCCGGGGCCCGGCACCTTGAAATCGGTGGCGCGATACTGGTCGCCATAGGCGTGGCGGCCGATGACGATCGGCGCGGTCCAGCCCGGCACCAGCCGCGGGATATTTTTGATGACGATCGGCTCGCGGAAGATGGTGCCGCCGAGGATGTTTCTTATTGTTCCGTTTGGGGACCTATACATCTTCTTGAGATTGAATTCTTTCATGCGCCCGTCGTCGGGCGTGATGGTCGCGCATTTGACGGCGACGCCGTATTTCCGCGTCGCGTTGGCGGAATCGACCGTGACCTGATCGTCGGTGCGGTCGCGCTCCTCGATACCGAGGTCGAAGTATTTCAGCTCGATATCGAGATAGGGCAGGATCAACTTGTCCTTGATGAACTTCCAGATGATGCGCGTCATCTCGTCGCCGTCCATTTCGACGACGGGGTTCGCAACCTTGATCTTTTTCATGCGTGGCGGGCCTTCTTTTGCGCGAACCGGCGGAACGCGGCGCGGTGCTGGGCGGCCGCGGGCAGGCGCCCGTACGGCGGCGGGGACAATAACCACGCGCCCGAAGGCGCGCAAGCAGCCCCGGACGCAACGCTGACGCGCGTCAGACCAGGCCGGTTTTGGCCGTCGCGCGGGGTTCCGGCGCCTTCAAAACCGCGTCCGGCAGGTCCTCGACGCGCGGTAGCACCTGATAAAGGGAGCGGGCGTTTCGCGGCGCGAAGCCGGAATCGACCACGTGCTCGAACAGGTGCACCAGCGGCACCCAATATTTCTGCACGTCGATCAGGAAGATCGGCTTGTCGTGCAGGCCGAGCTGCCGCCAGGTGATGCACTCGAGCGCCTCTTCCAGCGTGCCGAAGCCACCCGGCAAAATCGCGAAGGCATCGGCCATCTCGAACATGGTCTGCTTGCGCTCGTGCATGCTGCCGACCACGAGCAGCTGCGTCAGGCCGGTATGGCCGATCTCGCGCTCGTGCAAATGACCGGGAATGATGCCGATGACTTCGCCGCCATAGGCCAGGGCGGCATCCGCCATGAGCCCCATGAGGCCGACACGCCCGCCGCCATAGACGAGGCCGATACCGTTTTCCGCCAAGACGCTGCCCATGCGGATGGCGGCCGCCCGATAGGACTCGTCGACGTTTCCCGCGGCACCGCAATAGACGCAGATACGCTTGATCAAAGCCATGCTTCGCTACCCTTTTCGAACCGCAGCATGCCCGCAAGCGGCGACCAGGGTCGAGCGCTCAATGTGC
>JAGWIH010000268.1 GCA_028866355.1 Alphaproteobacteria bacterium | reverse complement strand
TGAGCTGCGCGTCGCCGGTGCCCGGCGGCATGTCCACCACCATCACGTCGAGCTCGCCCCAATTGACGTCGCGCAGCATTTGACTGAGCGCGCTTTGCACCATGGGCCCGCGCCAGATCATCGGCGTGTCTTCGGCAACGAGAAAGCCCATGGACATACACGCGACGCCATGATTGTGCATCGGCTCGAGGCGCTTGCCGTCGCGCGAGTTCGGCTTGCCGGATATTCCAAGCATGCGCGGCATCGACGGGCCGTAGATATCGGCGTCGAGCACGCCGACCTTGCGGCCGATCGCCGCGAACGCCAGCGCCAGGTTCGCCGCAGTCGTCGATTTGCCGACGCCGCCTTTGCCCGAGGCGACGGCGACGATGAATTTGACGCCGGGCACCGCCGGCTTCTCGGCTTGCGGCGTGCCATGCGCGTGCGCATGGCCGTGATCGTGGCCGCGCGGCGGCTGCGGCGTGCCGTGCAAGGCTTCGGCGGTCAGCACCGCGCTCACCGACAATACGCCGGGTAGCGCCTCGACCGCCTTTTCGGCGGCGCGGCGCAGCGGCTCGAGCTTCGGTCCGCGCGCGCGATCGACTTCGATGGCGAATCCGACATGGCCTTCGCGGATCGACAGGCCGGAAATCATGCCGAGCGCCACGATGTCCTGGCCGCGATCCGGATCGGCGACGCGCTTCAGCGCCGCGAGCACGTCTTTTTCTAAAACCTCTGTCACAATCGCCGCCCTCAAATTCTTGACAACACCGGCCGTTCGGCCCGCTTATACCGACCCAGCGGGGATATGGACAGCGCGCGATGAGTTGGCAACCTCCGGGTGGCGGCGGCGGCGGACCGTGGGGCGGCGGCGGTTCGCCATGGGGACGCGGCGGCGGCGTGCGGCCACCCGACTTCGAAGGTTTGCTGCGCCGCTTGCAGGAACGCATCCGCAATCTGCTGCCCGGCAAGACCGGCCGCGGCAAAGGCGTGTTCGTCGTCATCGCCGCGGTGATCGTGCTGTGGCTCGCCAGCGGCATCTATGTCGTCGATCCCGATGAGTTGGGCGTGGTGTTGCGCTTCGGCGCCTATAACCGGCGCGCCGAACCCGGCCTCAATTATCACCTGCCGGCGCCGTTCGAGAGCGTGCTAATTCCCAAGGTCACGCGCATCAACCGCATCGAGATCGGTTATCGCAGCGGCGTGGCGCGGGACGTTCCCGAGGAATCGCTGATGCTGACCGGCGACGAGAACATCGTCGACATCAACTTCACGGTCTTCTACCTGATCAAGAACGCCCAGGATTACCTGTTCAACATCCGCGATCCCGACGGTACGGTGAAGGTCGCGGCCGAAAGCGCCATGCGCGAAATCATCGGCCACACGCTGATCGCCAGCGCGCTCGCCGAGGGCCGCGGCAAAATCGAGACCGACACCAAGACGCTGCTGCAGCAGATTCTCGACAGCTATCACAGCGGCATCGAGGTCACCCAGGTGCAGCTCCAGAAGGTCGATCCGCCGGCGCCGGTGATCGACGCCTTCCGCGACGTGCAAAGCGCCAAGATCGACCAGCAGCGCTATATCAACGAGGCGCAAACCTATTCCAACAATTTGGTGCCGGTGGCGCAGGGCGACGCGGCGCGCGTCGTGCAAGAGGCGCAGGCCTACAAGGCGCAGGTCGTGCTTCAGGCGCAAGGCGACGCGGCGCGCTTCAATTCGGTCTACACCGCCTACAAGGCGGCGCCCGACGTCACCGCGAAGCGGCTCTATATCGAAACGCTCGAAGGCATCCTCAAGGACACCAACAAGGTGATGGTCGACAAATCGGCGAGCGGCGCCGGCGTCGTGCCCTACCTGCCGTTGCCGACCTTCGCCGCGCCGGCGAAACCGGCCGGGAGCCAGCCATGAGCACCCGGCTGACCGCGATCGTCACTGCGCTTATCGTCGTCGCGCTGTTCCTGGTGTACACGACCTTCTTCTCGGTCAATCAGATCGAGCAAGGACTGGTGCTGCAATTCGGCAACCCGATCCGCGTCATCGAGACGCCGGGCTTGCACGTCAAGGTACCGCTGGTGCAGGACGTCGTGCTCTACGACCGCCGCATCCTCGATTTCGAGCCGCCGCAGGAAGAGGTGATCGCCGCCGACCAGAAGCGTCTGGTGGTCGATGCCTATGCCCGCTGGCGCATCGACAATCCGCTGCAATTCTACCAGACCCTCGGCACCGAAACGGTGGCGCGCGCTCGGCTCAGCGCGCTGATCAGTGCCAGCCTGCGCCGCATCATCGGCAACGTCGCGTTGCAGGATGTCGTCGCCGACAAGCGCGCACAGATCATGGCGCAGGTGCGCGATGAGGTCGGCGTCCAAGCGAAGCCGTTCGGCATCGAAGTCGTCGACGTGCGCATCCGCCGCGCCGATCTGCCCGAGGAGAACAGCGAGGCGGTCTATGCACGGATGAAATCGGAACGGCAGCGCGAAGCCGCCGCCTTCCGCGCCGATGGCAAGCGCCAGTCGACCGCCATCCGCGCCGATGCCGACCGCCAGCGCATCCAGATCCTCGCCGACTCGCAGAAGCAGTCGCAGATCCTGCGCGGCCAGGGCGATGCCGACGCGATCAAGATCTATGCCGACGCCTACAACCAGGATAAGGGCTTCTTCGCCTTCTACCGCTCGCTGCAGGCTTACAAGGATGCGCTCGGCGGCTCGAACACCACCTTTGTCCTGTCGCCACAGAGCGAATTCTTCAAATACCTCGAAGCCGGGCCGGAAGGACTGACGGGCGTCCCCAAACCCGCGTCCGCGCACTAGCCTTGTGACATGAACGATTTTGCTACGGCGCTGGCGCTCGCCGCCGTCATCGAAGGCGTGTTGCTGGCCCTCTTTACCCGGCCGATGCAGAAAATGATGGCCGAAACGGCGCTGCTGCCAGCCAGCGTACTGCGCTGGGCGGGCGTCATCGCCACCGCCGCCGGTGTCGCCGCAATCTGGGCGATCCGCCGCTGAAAACGCTGCCGCCGGGGCTGGTTTGCCGGTTGGATTGCGCCTAAAATATCCATAAGCCGGCCATCCCCATTCGTTCGGAGTTGTTTGTGACCGTTGCCCATCGTCTCGTGCTTGCGAGCCGTGCGCTCGCCGTGGTCGTCGCCGCCGCGGTCGCGACATCGGCCTTTGCGCGTCCGGCGCCCGACAGCTTTGCCGATCTTGCTGCGCGTCTGCTGCCGGCCGTCGTCAATATCTCGACCACCCAGACATTGCCGGAAAAGGGCGACAAGAACAGCCGCGGTCCCGACGTGCCGCAATTTCCGCCGGG
>JAGWIH010000267.1 GCA_028866355.1 Alphaproteobacteria bacterium | reverse complement strand
GCGGCGCGCTTCCGTGGCGCGGCGCCGGCAGAGTATAAGGAACGGCGATGATCGTCACGTGCCCCACCTGTTCGACGCGCTACCTCGTCGAGACCGAGAAACTCGGCGCGCAAGGCCGCATGGTCCGCTGCGGCGGCTGCAGCCACACCTGGTACCAGGCGCCGCCCGAGGACTTGGCGCCGCAGGTCGAGCTCAAGATGCCGGTGCCCGAGCCGGTGCCAGGCAAAGTCGAGCGCGGCGGCCTGCCGGCGATCCAGCGCAAGCGCCGGCGCTGGGGCGCGGTGGTGACGCTGCTGATCTTGTTGCTGATCCTTGCCGGCGCCGGCTGGGGCGCGATCTTCATGCGCGACCGCGTCATGGCGCTGGTGCCGCAGAGCGCGAAAATTTATAGCCGTCTCGGCCTGGCCGCCGTCCAGCCACAATACGGCGTCGGTCTCGAGATCCAGGGCGTCACGCCGCGGCGCGAGTCCGCCAACAATCAGTCGACGCTGGTGATCGACGGCCAGATCGTCAATCTCTCGTCGTCGCCGCGGCTCGTGCCGCCGCTCAAGGCGACGCTGCGCGACGCCAACGACAAGCCGCTCACCTCGTGGACCTTCTCGGCCAGCGTCTCGACGCTCGGACCCGGCGCGTCGACGCCGTTCCACACCACCTACGCGCAGCCGATGGCCGAAGCCGCCGGCGTCGTCGTCACGCTGCAAAACCCCTAGCGTCCGTCGGCGCTAGAATTCCTTGAGCAGCCGGTCGATGTAATCGTGCTCGATCGCCGGCCGGTCGGGCTCGCCGGCGCGGCGGCGCAGTTCGTCGAGAATCTGCTTGGCCTTCTCGACCGCGTAGTCGTTCTGCGCCTTGCCCATCCGCATGATGCCGCCGTCGTCGACGGTGCCGTTGCTCTCGTGGGTCGGCAGCAACCGGCCGAACGGATCGCGCCGCATCTGCGGGTTGTCGCTGTCGCCCTGCGTGCCGAGCGCGCCCATCCGCTGGCTTTGCATCTGCCGCGCCAAGGCTTGTTCGGCCTGTTGCAGGGCGTCGACGGCCTCGCTTTGCGGCGCGACCGCCTGGCCGGCATTGCCGCGTCGCAACGCATCGGCGGCGGCGCCCATGGCGCGGTCGGCATTCGTCAGCGGCGCCGGCACCGTGGCGCCGCTCTGGCCGAGCTTGCGCATGAAGTCGCCGAGGTCGTGCCGTAGCGCGTCCTGCGCCGCCGCGTTGCCGTGCGCGCTGTTGCTCATCTGCGACTGCCGGAAGCTTTGGTCGAGCAACTGCTCCTGCCGGCGCATCAACTGGTGCATCGCATCGAGCGCGTTCGTCGCGCCCTGCATCTGCATCGGTCGGGCGCTGCTGAGATTTTCCAGCAGATCCTGGAGCTGGGCGAGCAGGTCGCGCGCCTGCGCCCGGTCGCCGGTCTGCGCCAACGTGCGCGCGCGGTCGAGAAGGCGTTGCAGGTCGTTGCTGGTGAGCGACTGCGATGGATTCGTCGGCATCTGCGCCGCCTGCGGATTCTGTTCCAGCGTCCGCTGCGCCAGCGCCTGGAGATATTGCTGAATCTGCTGCTGCAATTGCTGCATCAGCCGGTCGATCTCGGATTGCGGCGCGTTCTGCGCCAGCGCGTTCTGCAATGCCTGCATCGACTCCCGTAAAGCCTCGCGGTTCAACCGGCCACCGCCGTCCTCGATGCGCACGGCGGTGTCCCACATCAGCTGCTGCACGGTGGCGATGGTGTCGGCGTCGCGATCGATCAGCAGACGGTCGGCCGCGGTGCGCATGCCGAGAAAGGCGACGATGTCGTCGTCATAGAGACCCGGGCGCGACGACAAATCCTCGAGCGCGTCGGCGACCGGTTCGCGGTCGTCGGGATGGGTGGTCAGCTCCTTGCGCTCGTCGATGATCGCGCGGGCCACCGGCTGGTGGAAGACGCGCTCGGGCAGGACGAATTCCAGAATCTCGCTTTTGCCGGTCTGGCCGAGCGCGTCGGCGGCCTGCAGTTGAATCTGCACCGGCAGGCCGGCCCATGGGCTCGCAGTCAGGTCGGTGAAGCTGGCGCCGTGCGCGTCCTTGAGGTGCTGGTCGGGCAGGGGCAGGTCGAGGGTCACCGCCTGGCCGCTCGGATCGCCCGGCCGGCGGATCGTCGCCGTGACCTTCTCGACGCCGTAATCGTCCTTGGCCTCGTATTCGAGATGCACCGCGCTCTGCGCGGTGCGCTGCGGCGGCTCGACGAAGGCGATGGTCGGCGGCAGGTCGGGCACGACCCGGATCGGCCACGATCCGAGCGTCGTCCACCAGCCGCGCTCGACCGCCAGCCGGTTGCCGGCCTTGATCGCGATCTCGCCTTTGTAGTCGCCGTTGTCGATCTTGCTCATCTTGGTGGCGTGGCCATCGAGCACCAGCGCCGGCCGGCTGTCGCCGCCGTGGACGCGCGCCAGCACCGTGCTGCCGACCGGCACCGCGACGGTGCCGCCGGCACCCGATGTCGACAGGAATTGCGGCGGCAGGCCGGTGTATTGCGGCGGGCTGATCCAGATATCGAGCGCGACGGGGACGCCGGCGACGCCGGCGAGCGATATTTCAGGCGTGAGCGCGCGCGCGAGGCGCGCCGGCGCGTCACGGCCAGCGTCGATGGCACCCAGCAGCAGCAGCAGGCCGAGCGCGACGCGCAGCGCATAAGGATCGCGACCGACCAAGCCGGCGCGCGGCACGCCGATGCGCAAGCTTCGCGCCGCCGCCGCCATGCGCGACTGGTGCTCGCGCCACAAGGCCACGGTCGCCGGATCGTCGGTGCTGGCGAGCGTGTCTTCGAGCGCCGCCAGCGGCCGGTGCGCGAGCGCGCTCGCGGTTTCGAGCCGACGGCGCGCATCGTCGCGTGACGGCGGCCGCAATTCACGGACCACGCCGGCCAGCGCGGCGACAAGCGCGGCGACGAACACCGCCAGCAGCGCCATCGCCGCGCCGTCGGGCAGGTACGCCGGAATGTCGAACAGCGCCAGGACGACAAACGCGCCGACGACGAAGGTGGCCGGCCACAAAGCCGGCCACAGGCGCTCCCAAGCGAGCGCAAGACGCGCCAATCGCAGTCGCGCGGTGAAACGCGGCCGCGTTTCGGATCGTGTGACAAAATCAGGGCGCCGTCGGTCGCGCAAATCCTTTTCCGTCGTCAGCGCCCGGCAAGCCAGGGCGCCATGCGGTCGCGCGCGAGCAGTTCGTCGTAGCTCGGCCGCTCGCGGATCACCGCGAATTCGCCGCCGCGCACCAGAACTTCCGCGGCCGGCGGACGGGTATTGTAGCTCGAACTCATGACCGCGCCATAGGCTCCCGC
>JAGWIH010000266.1 GCA_028866355.1 Alphaproteobacteria bacterium | reverse complement strand
CAGTGCTGACATCGGGTGAACCCCCTCCCTGAGATTTATTGTGTGCGGCTTAGCTGCCGTATTGCCTATAACGCTAGCCGAAAGCCCGCCGGATTGCCATGACGCGGGCGGAGGCCGTGCAATGGATACCGCTGCGCAAGTCAAGCTCGATGTCATCGAAACCGGCAGCGGCCGGGCCCTCGTTCTGCTGCATTCGCTGTTGTCGGATCGCGGCGCCTTCGACCGCGTCACGCCGCGTTTCGCGCGCGAGCGCCGCGTGGTGCTGGTCGACCTGCCGGGATTCGGCGGCTCGGCGCCGGCGGGTTCCCGGCTCGAGGATTTCGCCGACCGGATCGCGGAGAATTTACCGCGCCTCGGCCTGAAACCGGCGGAGACCGACGTGCTAGGCAACGGTTTCGGCGGCTTTGTCGCGGTAGCCCTGGCGGTGCGTCACGGCCGTGCGTTCGACCGGCTGGTGCTGGTCGATTGCGGCGCCGCGATCCCCGAAGCCGGCAAACCGGCTTTCCACGCGATGGCGGCAACGGTCGAAAGCGGCGGCATGGCGGCCGTCGTCGATGCGGCGTTGGCGCGTATGTTTCCGGCGGATTTTCTTGCCGCCCATCCCGAGATCGCGGCCCAGCGACGCGCCACGTTGCTGGCGATGAACCCGCAGCGTTTTGCCGCCGCCTGCCGCGCGCTTGCCGCGCTCGATCTGCGCGACGCGATCAAATCAATCCGCAATCCGACGCTGGTCATAGTCGGCCTCAAGGACACGGCAACGCCGCCGGCACTGTCGCATGCGCTCGCAACGACCATTCCCGGCGCACAGCTTGTCGAACTGCCGCACTGCGGACATTCGCCGCATATCCAGGATCCGGAAGGGTTCTGGAACGCGGTGAAGCCGTTTCTCGACCTCAAAGGCTAGCGCTGGCCGGCAGCCGGCCAAAAAACCACCTAGAATCAATCGTTTGGCCATGGCTTGACGGCGCCGTGCTGAACGGGAATCAATAGGAACAATTCATGAACACAGCCGGGAGGCTTTGTGATGCAGCGGCCAGAGCTTGCCGCGTTGAAGGCTCGTCTCGCGCTCATCGTGGAAGGCACGCGCGCGGGCCTGCTGCCGTTGGGTGTCCTGCCGGCGCTGGCGCGCGCCGGCCTGCATGAGATCGAAGGCGATGCAGCAGCGAGCGGTTTTGCTGCCGCGCTTGCCGGATTGCTCGCTGGCGCTCGTGGCCGCGTCCTGTGGTGCACGCCGCGCCCGGCCTTGCGCGAAGCCGGCACGCTTTATGGCGCCGGCCTGGCCGCCTGCGGACTCGATCCGGCGCGGCTGATCGTCGCCCGTCCACACCAGACACGCGACGCGCTGTGGACGATGGAGGAAGCGCTGCGCGGCGGCGCCTTTGCCGCGGCGATCGGCGAGATCGAGACGCTGCCGCCCATCGCCGCGCGCCGCTTGCAGCTGGCGGCGGAAGCGCACGCAACCGCCGCGTTATTGCTGCTGCCGCCGCATGCACATGGCGTCGGCGTCGGCATGACGCGCTGGCACGCGACGTCGGCGCCTGGCGGCGCCTGGCATATCGAACTCGCGCGCTGCCGCAGCGGCGCATCCGGAACCTGGCTCGTGGAGTGGAACCATGCGACGCATTGCTTCGATCTGGTTGCCGTATCTGGCGAGCGACCTGGCGCGCCGGCATCATCCGGCGTGGACCGGACGCCCCGTAGCGCTGATTGCCGAGGAAGCGAAGCGCCAATTCGTCGTCGCGCCTGACGCGCTGGCCGCCGCCAGTGGCATCGCGCCGGGACAGACGCTTGCCGATGCGCGCGCGCTGGCCGGCGATCTTGCCGTGACGGCCTTCGACCCGGCAGCGGTGACGCGCGCGCTCGACGGCATCGCGCAATGGTGCGTGCGCTATACGCCGGCGACGGCGCCCACCGGCGACGATGGCGCCTTTCTCGATCTCACTGGCAGCGCGCCGCTGTTCGGCGGCGAGGCGACGTTGCTTATGGACCTCGTCGCGCGGCTGGCGCGTCAGGGTTTCACGGCGCAGGCGGCTGTCGCGGGCACGCCCGGCGCGGCCTGGGCGCTGGCGCGTTTCGCGCCTGGCATGGTTGCCGCATCGGCAACCGAGCGCGCGGCGCTTGCCAGCCTGCCGGTCGAAGCGCTGCGGCTGACGCCCGAAACAGGCGCGACGCTGCGCCGGTTAGGCTTGGACACGGTTGGCGCGCTTTACGATCTATCGCGGGCCGCGCTGGCGCGCCGTTTCGGCGAGGAGCTTTGCCGCCGGCTCGATCAGGCGCTCGGCCGGGTCTTCGAGCCGATCTCGCCGTTGCGCGAGGTACCGCTCTGGCGCGAACGCCGCGACTTCGCCGAACCGCTGCTGCAACCAGAAGACGTCGCTGCCGTGCTGCGTCGTTTGATCGAATCCCTCTGTGCGCGGCTCGCCAGTGAAGAATTGGGTGTGCGCGGCCTCGAATGCTTCGGATTCCGCACCGACGGCAGCACGGCACGCACCGGCATCGGCACCAGCCGGCCGTCGCGCGATCCCGCCCATTTGGCGCGGCTTTTCGTCGAAAAACTGTCGCTGCTCGATCCCGGCGAGGGCATGGACGGCATGGTATTGAACCCGGTCGGGATCGAGACTCTCGCGCCCGAGCAGACGACGCTGACACGCGACGGCGTGCAGCCGGGCGATCTGGCAGCGTTGCTCGATCGTCTCGCCAACCGTCTCGGCACGACCAACGTCTTCGCCCTGGCGCCGGTCGAGAGCCATCGGCCGGAACGCGCCCAGCGCCACGTAGCACCGAATACGGCCGCGCGTAATCTGCGCTGGCCCGACGGCGTGCGCCGGCCGCTGCGCCTGTTCGCCAATCCCGAAGCGATCGAAGCCGAAACGGAGTCGCCCGAGGAAGCGCCGCTGCATTTTACCTGGCGGCATGTCCGCCATTGCGTCCACCACGCCGAAGGGCCCGAGCGCATCGCCGCCGAATGGTGGCGCGACGCCGCACCGGCGGCACATGAGACGCGCGATTATTATCGCGTCGAAAACGAGGACGGCGAGCGTTTCTGGCTCTATCGCCAGGGCGCGGGCGAAACCTCGCGCTGGTACCTGCACGGTTTGTTCGCGTGACGGCTTACGCGGAACTTCAGGTCACCAGCAACTTCAGCTTCCTGCGCGGCGCCTCGCATCCGCACGAGCTGGTGGCGGTCGCCGCCCGGCTCGGTCATCGCGCGATTGCGATCACCGACCGCAACAGCCTCGCCGGAATCGTGCGCGCGCACGACGCTGCGCAGCAAGCTGGAATCCGCCTCGTCGTGGGATCGCGGCTCGACCTCGACGACACGCCG
>JAGWIH010000265.1 GCA_028866355.1 Alphaproteobacteria bacterium | reverse complement strand
TGCGACAGCTCCATGCCGCGGCCGTCCACGCCCTTGCTGTGCACCAGGTAATAAAGCAGCTCGCCGTCGCCGCAGCCGATGTCGAGCACCCGCGTGCTCGGCTCGATCATCGAGCCGACGAGCCGCAAATCGCCGCGCAATTCCGACGGTGGGTTGAAGGCGCGCGCGTCCATGGTCATGCGCCCGGCAGGCCGCGATGCTGGGCGCAGCCGTCGAGGAAGCCGCGCAGCGTGGCGTGGAATTCGGGCTCGTCGAGCAGGAAGGCGTCGTGGCCCTTGTCGGTCGCCACCTCGACGAAGCTGACGTTCGCCGCCGCGGCATTGAGCGCGTGCACGATCTCGCGGCTCTCGCGCGTCGGATAAAGCCAGTCGCTGTTGAACGAGATGACGCAAAAGCGCGTCTTCGCCTTGCGGAAGGCGTTGGCCAGCACGCCCTCGTGCTCCGCCGCCAGGTCGAAATAATCGCAGGCGCGCGTGATGTAGAGATACGAGTTGGCGTCGAACCGCTCGACGAACGTGATGCCCTGGTGGCGCAGGTAATTCTCCACCTGGAAATCGGCGTCGAAGCCGAAGGTCAGCGAATCGCGGTTCTGCAGGTTGCGGCCGAACTTGCGATGCAACGCCGCTTCCGACAGATAGGTGATGTGCGCCGCCATGCGCGCGACCGCGAGGCCGCGCGCCGGATTGCGGTTCTGCTGTTGATAGGCGCCGCCGCACCATTCGGGATCGGCCATGATCGCCTGGCGGCCGACCTCGTGGAACGCGATGTTCTGCGCCGAATGCCGTGCGGCTGTTGCGATCGGCACCGCCGAGAACACGCGCTCGGGATACGACGCCACCCATTGCAGCACCTGCATGCCGCCCATCGAGCCGCCGGTGACGCAGAACAATTTCTCGATGCCGAGATGGTCGATGAGCTGCTTCTGCGCCCGCACCATGTCGGCGATGGTGATGACCGGAAACGACAGGCCCCACGGCTTGTTCGTCTTGGGATCGATGTCGGCCGGCCCGGTCGAGCCCATGCAGCCGCCGAGCACGTTGGCGCAGATCAGGAAATAGCGGTCGGTGTCGAGCACCTTGCCCGGCCCGGCGAGTGCGTCCCACCAGCCGGGCTTGCCGGTCACCGGATGCGGCTCGGCGACATACTGGTCGCCGGTCAGCGCGTGGCAGACCAGGATCGCGTTCGATTTGTCGGCGTTGAGCGTGCCGTAGGTCTGGTAGGCGATTGTGTAGGGCGCGAGTGCCACGCCGCAGTCGAGCGCCAGCTTCTCGCGCACGAGCAGCTCGTGGCCGGGCCGCTTGGCGCGGGCATCGCGGGACGGGGCGGCGACCGGCTTGTTCATCGCAGTCAATGCCTGAAAATCCAAATAATCCTGGGCGTTAGCTAGGTAACGCGCACCCGATATGTCAATGTTTTCTTTGCTTTCGCGTCCTTCAAGACTTATCAATGCGCCCGCACTGCGCCGCACACCGCCATGTCCAAGCCACCGCGTTCGCTCAAAACCCTGCGCCGGCAGATCGACGAGACCGATACTCAGTTGCACGATCTGCTGATGCGCCGCGCCGCCCTGGTCGCCGAAGTCGGCGTCGCCAAGCAGGAAGAGCACGCGCGCGTCGAGGTGCCGGTGCGCGAGGCCGAAATCCTGCGTCGTCTTTTAGGACGCCACAGCGGCAAGCTGCCGCTCGGCGCCCTGGTGCGTCTTTGGCGCGAGCTCATGGGCGCGGCCATCGTCATGCAGGTGGATTTCTCGGTCGCGGTCGCGGTGCCCGAAGCCGATCCCGGCATCTGGGACCTGGCGCGCGACCATTACGGCAGCCAGGTGCCGATGACGGCCTATCGCTCGCCGGGCGAGGTGCTGCGCGCGCTCGCCGAGCTGCGTCATGATTCCGGCGTCATCGCCGTGCCGGCTGGCGATGGCGACGATGCCTGGTGGCGCGCGCTCGCCGGCGGCGCCGGCGACGGTCCGCGCATCAACGCGCGCCTGCCGTTCGCCGGTCGCGGCAACGCGCGCGGCAGGCACGATGCCTTCGTCGTCGGCCGCGCCGCCAACGGCGTCGGCGACCGCACGCTGTTCATGCTCGAGATGAGCGGCGAGGCAAGCCGCGACAGCTTGATCACCGTGCTTGCGCAGGGCGATGTCGCCGCCGTCGTGGTGCAGCAGGTGCGCGGCAAAGACGGTTCGGTCGCGCTGATCGATGTCGACGCGCCGCTGGCCGCCGACGATCCGCGCCTCGCGACGCTGCTGGCCGGCGTCGGCAAGCAGCTCGTGCACGTCGCGCCCGTCGGTTCCTACGCCAAGCCGCTGCCGCCCGTTGGCGACGCCGCGCCCGCCGCGAAGTGAGCGCCGTGTCCGCCGCTCCTGTGCCGCGTCCGGGCATCCTCGACATCGCCGCTTACCAGGGCGGCGAAGGCCGCATTCCCGGCATGGCCAAGCCGATTCGGCTCGCCTCGAACGAAAGCGCGCTCGGGCCGAGCCCGGCTGCGCTCATCGCCTACAAGGAAGCCGCCGGCGACATGTTCCGCTATCCGGACGGTCATGCCACCGCGATGCGCGAGGCGCTGGCGCGTCACCATGGCCTCTCCGCGGCGCGCATCGTTTGCGGCGCCGGCTCGGACGATATCATCCACTTGCTGGCCGCGGCCTATGCCGGGCCGGGCGACGAGGTGCTTTACGGCCGCCACGGCTTTGCGATCTACCCGATCGCGGCGCAGACCGCGGGTGCGACACCGGTTGCCGTGCCCGAAAAGGACCTGACGTTCGACGTCGACGCGACGCTGCAGCGGGTGTCGAAGAAGACCAAGATCGTCTTCATCGCCAATCCGAACAATCCGACCGGCACGTTCATCCCGCGCGACGCGTTGGCGCGGCTGCACGCGGGCTTGCCGAAGTCGGTATTGCTGGTCGTCGATTCGGCCTACGCCGAATACGTCGTGCGCAACGATTACGATCCCGGCTTGGCGCTGGCGACGAACGCGCCCAACGTCGTGATGACGCGCACCTTCTCGAAGATCTATGCGCTCGGCGGCCTGCGCCTCGGCTGGTGCACGGCAAGCCCGGATGTCATCGACGTGCTCAACCGCGTGCGCAATCCGTTCAACGTCAGCTCGGCGGCGATTGCCGCCGGCATCGCCGCGCTCGACGACGTCGCCTCGGTCGACAAGGCGCGCGCCCACAACGACATCTGGCGGCCGTGGCTGGCGCGCGAGCTTGCCGCGCTTGGTCTCGACATCGTGCCGGGCGTCGCCAATTTCGTGCTGGCGCGCTTTCCGGCCGCGCCCAAGGACGCCAACGCGGCGTGGGATTTCCTGCGTCAGCGCGGCATCCTGGTGCGGAAGGTC